>JAEUJH010000068.1 GCA_016794825.1 Gemmatimonadota bacterium | reverse complement strand
GCCGTTCGGGTGGGCGTCGACCCGGATGACGCCGCCCGGGCGGATGGTTCGCTCCTCGACGGTGCAGTAGCGTTCGCCCCACCCGTCGTCGCGGTCTTCCCGGCAACTCATCGAACGACCCTGGGCGGCGGCTTGGCCGGCCATGACGGCACTCAGGCCGAGCGCGACCAACATGCGGCTGGACATCGGCATCTCCTCTGGTGGTCTCGGAACGGGCCAACGGAGGGTTAGACGAGGGAGTGCCGGAAAGAGTTGCGCCGCCTAGAGGCGGAAGTTGTAGCTCAGCTTGGTAAAGAAGCCGTCGCTTCGGCGGGCCAGCCGGTCGAAGGCAAAGGGGCGATCCTCACTCAGGACGGAGCCGTAACCGGCAAAGAAGACGGTTCCCGGTGTCGGCTGATACGACACCAACCAGTCGAACCGGGCGTCGTTGGTCAGCTTTGCCAACGCCAAGTCTCGCTTGAAGATACCGTCGGCCCGGTCGCGGATCAGGATCGGAGCGTTGGTCCGGCCGTCGTCCTTCAGGTCGGCGGTCCGATTCGAGGCATACTCGCCGACGAGCCGCAGGAAGAGGGATCGCGACACCTGGTACTCGACCTTGAGACGAGGCAGCCAGGTGTCGCCGACGATCTGGCCATCGGTCTTGCGCCGGTAACTCCGGAAACCGAGGCTCCCTTCCGACCGGAGCTTGTCGGTGGGGCGGAACGCCAGGTTGGCCCGGCCGATCCAGATCGTGGCGCTCGACCACTCGAAGAAATTCTCGTCCTGCCCGTAGATGACGAATCCGGTCAGCTCGAAGCCGTGGATCTGCGGCGAGTCGATGTTGAGGCTCAGTTCGACGTTCGGCAGATCGGGAAGCGGCCGGCTGGTGAATGGGATGGTGTCGACACCGCCAGCGCGGGGCACCGCCACCGCGTAGTCGGCGTAGAGCGCGCGGTCGACCGCGAACTTTTCCAGGAAGACCGAGAGCGACACGTTCCACCCGCCCCGGAAGGTCCAGTTGGTCCCGGGGTGGAATTTTCGTTCGAGGCTCTTCCGGCCCGCGAAGAGATCGTCGTAACTCCAGAGCAGGTCCATGTTGAGCGTACCGGTGAACCGCTCCACCAATGCACCCCGCGGACCGTACGCCGTGAACGAGGGCCGGAAGCCAAGCTGCGCCAGGTTGCCGCGATTGATGAAGCCGCTCCGGGCCCGGAACTCCGGGTCGATGCCGCGGAAGGTGAATTGCCATCCGAGTTGGCGGCCGGTGCGCGAGAACCCGAGCGACCACCAGGGCGCGGTGGTGGTGGTGGTGCCGGAGCGGGTGTGCGACACGGCCCCGCCGGCGGTCAGGCTGTAGACTCCGCCGAACACGAGGCGGGTGTCGACCTGGGCCACGCGGTTGAAGTCGTCGCCATCGATTCGGTCAGTGTAGGCCATGCCGATCCGCGACTGGCGGCCGAGATCGCGCTGCACCCGAACGAGATTGTAGATCGGGTTGCGGCCGGAGGTGCCGGCCAGTTCGTCGTCCACCGCCGAGAGGAAGCCCAGGTTCCAACCTCGGCTCCGGCCAGTCAGCTTGGCCGCGGCCACCGGGGCGGCGACTCGGCGGGTATAGATCAGCTGGTTGGGCGTGGCGAAGTACTCGATGCCGTCGAGGAAGAACGGTCGCTTCTCCTGGAAGAAGACCGCGCTCCGCGGATCGATGATGAGCGGCGCGGCGTCGGCTTCGACCTGGGAGAAATCCGGCTTGACCGTTCCGTTGACGGTGATGTCGGTCGTGACGCCCCAGCGAACGTTCCCGCCGAACTCCGGCGCCCCTCCCTCATAGTCCCAGCCGCCGGCTTCGGTCCGGGCACCGGCCACCGACGAGGTGACGATTGGATTGAGTTCGAGGACCAGCCCGCGGCGGATGCCGGTCAGTCCGGTCAGCGTGCCCGCCTGGTCGAGGAACGACGCCGCCGCTCGGCGGGCCGGCGCCCAGCTGTCTTCCCGCCCCGACGCGGCGCTCTTCCGGACAATGTGCAGACTCCAGTCCTGGGGATCGGCGCGCTGGAAGCGGAGACTCTTGAACGGGATTCGGAATTCGAGGTGGTAGCCGTCGTCGGTGAGCCGGCCCCGCGATTCCCAGACGTAATCGGGACTCAGGTCGGCCTGTTCCCGACCGCCGGACCGATCGGCCCCGCCGCCCGCCGAAGTGGAACGCGCGTTTCCCTCGGTCAGCGCCCCGTCGGCCTGGACCCCGAACGGGTTGGCGCCGAACACGAAGGCCTGGCGACCGTCGTTGAACGTGCCGAGCTGGATCTCGATGTAGTCGTCGGGGATGATGCCCCGGTCGCGCTCGGCCAAGTGGGCGCGGACCGTTCCCGGGGCGGCCTTGGCCCGGACGCCGAAGTGAATGGCGGTGGGCGAGTACCAGACGAGG
>JAEUJH010000041.1 GCA_016794825.1 Gemmatimonadota bacterium | reverse complement strand
TACATCCTCGCCGACTTCACCGCCATCCGGAAAATGCCGGCCGATGAGTTCGCCCGCTGGCTCACCATCGAGGGCGGGGTCGCCACCGTGCCGGGCACCAGCTTCTTCGCCGATCCCGCCATGGGTCGCGACTACACCCGCTTTGCCTTCTGCAAGACCGAGGAGTTCCTCCAGCAGGCGGTGGCCCGGCTCGAAAAGCTGGCCCGCTGATCGGCGCCGCTCTCAGCCCACCGGCTTTCCTTCCTCCCGGTGGGCCGTCGCCAGGAGCGAGGTGAGAATCTCCTCGAACCGGTTGGTCAGCAGCGACAACTGACCCAGATCGGCGTACACCCTCGTCTCCGACCGCGGGAGCGCTCGACCCAGATAGTCGCCCATGGCGGGCGGCGCCATCGTGTCCTGGAGACCGTGCCACAGATTGACGATCATCGGCACGTCGGAGAGAGCAAACCCCCACGGCTGCGACACCAGCCGCAGGTCGAGCGCCGGCCCCGCCGGCCCCCGCCGGAAGGCCTCGCGATAGCTGTCGATCAGCAGCTGCCGTCGCCGCGGATCCGCCACCATCGCCCGATCGACCTCGGGCGCCCCCTCGAGCAGCCGGTCCAACGTGGTGGCGGGGTTGGTCGCCAGGCCGTCGCCCAGCTTCCGGACCGCGCGCTCGAGCCCCCAGGCCAGCCAACGGCCCGACGTCAGCAAGGCCCGATGGCCCCGCGCCATTCCGCGCGTCACCCCGGGCGCCTCGAGCGGCGCGATCCCGCCGATGATCCCGGCCGCCCGGAGTCGATGCGGGATCCGGAGCGCGCATGCCGCCACGTACGCCGAGCCCCCGGCCACGCCGAGCACGCTGAACCGGGAAATCCCCAGCACGTCCGCCAGCGCCAGGACGTCCACCGGCCAGTCGAGCACCGATCGCTGGGGCCGATGATCCGAGAACCCGTGCCCCGGCCGATCCGGCGCCACCAACCGCACCCCCAGCCGCTCCGCCACCTCATCCTGCTCCGGCCCCGCCAACCCGATCCGACTCCCGGGTGCCCCGTGGAAGATCATCACCGGCACGCCGTCCGGATCGCCGCACTCGTCGTAGCTGAGCGACCGGCCCTCCGGAAGCGTGGCGATCTTGCCAGCGCCGATCACGACCCGGCCTCCGGCAGGTAGGCGTACAACAGTTGATCCACGATCCGGCCGTCCTTGATGGCGCTCCGCCGCATCACGCCCTCGAGTTGGAACCCCGCCTTCTCCAACACCCGGGCCGAGCCGCGGTTCTCCGCGAACGGCACCGCGAACACCCGCGCCAGCTCGAACCGCGCCACTCCCCACCGGACCGTCTCCCGGACCACGGCGCCCATGATCCCCCGCCCCCAATACGGTTCCGCCAGCCAGTACCCCATCTCGGCCCCGATCCGCTCGATGTCGGTCCCCAGCGTGAAGCCCACGCCACCAACCGCCTCGCCATCCACCTCGATCGCGAAGTTGGTCACCGGATCGCTCGCCAGCACCCGGGTCACGAACGCCTCGGCGTCCTCGGGCCGATAGGGATGCGGGAAGGCGTCCCGGAGATTGGCCCAGATCTGCCGATTGTCGGCGTGACCGGGCAGAGTCGGAATGTCCTCGACTCGCCACGGCCGCACGGCCACGCCCGCCAATCCAGTCTCGATTCGCATTCGCCTGTTCCCAGCCCCCGACCGTCCCGCCAAAGCTAGCGGGGTCGGCGCCGTCGTCGCCCGCGCGCTGTACATTCCTCCCGTACCCTCTTTCCAACAGGTGGGCCCATGACCCGAGCGCGACGGCGCCTCGTTCCGACCTTCATCGCCCTCGTCCTCTTCCCGGCGCTGCTCTCGGCCCAGACCGGCAAGCGGGCCCGCGACCTCGGCATTCCCCTCGACGGCACCCCCGGGCCGCTCAACGCGATCACCGACGTGGCCGGGGTCGAGGTGGGCATGACGACGCTGATTTCGGGCGACGGGCGCCTCGTCACCGGCAAGGGTCCGATCCGCACCGGCGTCACCGCCATTCTCCCGCGCGGCAAGGCCAGCACCCAGTCCGTCTATGCCGCCTGGTTCACCCTCAATGGCAACGGCGAGATGACCGGCACCACCTGGGTCGAGGAATCCGGCCTGCTCGGCGGTCCCGTCATGATCACCAACACCCACAGCGTCGGCGTGGTCCACGACGCCGTCATCGAATGGGCCGTCCGGAAGGGCCGGACCTTCACCTGGTCGCTTCCGGTCGTCGCCGAAACGTGGGACGGCGGGATGAACGACATCAACGGGTTCCATGTCACCCGCGAGCATGCCCTGGCCGCCATCGACGCCGCCCGGGGCGGCCCCGTCGCGGAGGGCAACGTCGGCGGCGGAACCGGGATGACCTGTCACCAGTTCAAGGGCGGCACCGGCACCTCGTCGCGCCGCGTGACGGTCCTCGGCCAGACCTACACCGTCGGCGTCCTGGTCCAATGCAACTACGGGGGACGGCCCCGCTTTGCCGTGGCCGGGGTCCCGGTCGGGCAGGAAATTCCCGACCTCCTCCCCTGCTTTGCCCGCCTCGCCGACGGAACCCAGGTCCGGCAGCCCTCCTGCGAATCCGGCCGGGGCGAAGACCTGGGCGACCTCGGCTCGATCATCGTGGCCGTCGCCACCGACGCCCCGCTGCTCCCCCATCAGCTCAAGCGGGTCGTCAAGCGCGCGTCGTTAGGCATCGGCCGGATGGGCGGCATCGGGGGCGATTCCTCGGGCGACATCTTCATCGCCTTCTCGACCGCCAACCCCGAGGCCGACGCCACCGACCGCCTCACCACCGTCACCGCCATTCCCAACGACGTCATCAACCCGGTCTTCGAAGCCACCATCGACGCCACCGCCGAGGCCATCCTCAACGCCATGCTCGCGGCCGAGACGATGACCGGCGCCGACGGCCGGCGGGTGCACGCCCTCCCCCACGACCGGCTCCTCGCCGCCCTCAGGAAGTACGGGCGGATCCGCTGACCCGCCGCGCGCCTCAGTCGCCGTCGGCGCCGGCCAGCGACCGACCCAGACCCGCGGGCGCGCGGACCCGGCCGACGATGCCCGTGAGGGCCAGGAGCGCCAGGAGATAGGGCAGCATCAGGAAGAACTGATACGGCACGTCGAGCCCCAGCGCCTGGAACACGAATTGGAGCGCCGTGGCGGCCCCGAACCCGAGGGCCGCCACCAGAACGCCCATCGGATGCCACCGCCCCAGCACCACGATGGCAATGGCAATGAAGCCTCGACCGGCGGTCATTCGCTCGGCAAAACTCCCCACCTGCGCCAGCACCAGCGTCGCCCCCGCCACTCCGGCCAGCAACCCGCCGACGACCACGGCAACGGTCTGAGTCCACCGAACGTCGACCCCCGCGGCCCGCGCCGCCTCGGCCGACTCGCCGCCAGCCCGGAGACGAAGACCCCAGGTGGTCCGGAAGAGCAGCCACCACGCGAGTGGCGCGGCAACCAGCACGAGGTACGTCAACACCGGTTGGTTGAACAGCGCGGGACCAAGGACCGGAATCGAGCTCAATCCGGGAATGGCCACCGGCTCGAGGGTCCGCACGTCGAGTCCCGTCGCCGAGCCCGCCACGGCCTGCCGATAGCCAAGGCCGGTCAGACCCACCGCGGCGAGGGTGATCGCGGTCCCGGCAATGATCTGATCGGTGCGACCCCAGATCGCCACCAGCGCAAACAGG
>JAEUJH010000986.1 GCA_016794825.1 Gemmatimonadota bacterium | reverse complement strand
AGCGCGGTGCCGACCGGGATCAGGCCGAGCAGCGTGACGTAGCGCCAGGGCGCCTCGAGCGCGCCGTAGAGGCCCAGAACGAGCACCCCGATCACCAGTCGGATCAGCCGATCCATCGAACCAACGTTGCGTGTCACGGTGACCTCCGGCCAGCTCGCCTCCGCAGAGATAGCCGGGGGCGCCTGAGCGCAACCTGAGCGGTTCGTGATGACCGCTTTAGATCAGGACGTCCGAGCGGACTAGAGTGGCACGGTGTACACCGCGCACGGCGCGGCGTACAAGAGGTTCCGGGCAATGTCGGTCGGACCGATCACCTTGGGCGGACCGCCCCGGCGATAGCCGATCACCAGGAGGTCGGGCTTCGTTTCCGAGCAGAGAGTCAGGACCTCATCGATCGGGTTACCGGCCCGGATCTCGAGGCGGACCTCGCCCTGGCTCTTCGGAAGGCGACCGATGGCGTCGCCGAGGCGAACGGTGCGGCCCCTGGGCATCGGGCCGGCCGGGCCCCGCTCGCCCTCGATGAGGGGTTCGACGGTGACCGCCTGGAGCTTGGCGTTGAGCCCGCGGGCCAGGGCATGGGCCCGCTCCAGCACTCGAATGGCCCGTTCGGTCCCATCGAGCGCCACGACGATCCGCCGGACTTGTTCGACTTCGGGCGGAACGAACAGCACGGGGTGATCGCTCCGCCGGACGACCGCGTCGGCGGTTTCGCCGAGCATCAACCGATGGTCGGGGGTCCGGGGCCGGCGGCCCAGGACGATGAGCCCCACGCCGCGGAGGTCGGCCAGGCGGCCGATTTCGATGCCCGGAATCCCGAAGGCGACCGCCACCTCAGGACTGCGCCGCCCTCCGTTCGACGACTCCGGCCCGAGCCAAGCCCGGAACTGGTCAAGTTCGGCGCCCACGCTGGGCTGGCCATCCGCCGCCTCGGTCGAAAAGAGCCGGCCGGCCGGAATCTCGCCCTTGGCGGGAACCGGGATGACCTTGAGGATGGTCAGGTGGCACTCCGGGCTCGCGGTCAGGGCCAGCGCCGTTCTCACGGCATGGCGCCCGTCGACCGATTCGTCCGTTGCTACCAGCACACGCTCTTCCACCACAAGGCAGGGTCACTCCAGGATGTTGGCGGCGAAACTAGCCCGCCGACAATGAAGGATTCGTGAATCAGCGGAGAACCGCTTGACCACCATCTGCTTAGGCCTCAGGGCCGCGACGGTTATCGCCCCGGCGGGAAGGCGAGTACATTGTGCTGATGAACCAGGAACACGGCGGCAATCGGGTCGAACGACTGGTCCGGGCTACCCCCGAATTGGTCGGCGAACTCAATCTCGACAAGGTGCTGAGGCGCGTGGCGGACCTGGCGCGCGACCTCCTCGAAGCCAGGTACTCCGCCGTCGGCCTGCTCAACCCCGACAACCGGACCCTGATGTCCTTCACCACCTCCGGACTCAGCCCGGAGGAGCACACCCGAATCGGCCCACCCCCGGTCGGGCACGGAATCCTGGGCCTGGTCATCCGGGAGGGGCAGGTCGTCCGGCTCCCGGACCTCAACAAGCACCCCGCGTCGGTCGGGTTCCCGCCGAATCACCCGCCCATGAAGTCGTTCCTTGGCGTCCCCATCGTCGGGCGCCAGGGCATCGTCGGCGACCTCTACCTCACCGAAAAGATCGGGGACGCCGGTTTCAGTGACGAGGACGTCCATTTGGCGCTGCTCCTGGCCGCCGTGATCGCCTCGGCCGTCGAAAACGCCCGGTTCCATGAACGAACCACTCGACTCCTCGAGGAGGTCCAGCAGCTCCATCGGAGCCGCGAGCGGTTCTTTGCGATGGTCAACCACGAACTCCGCAACGCCCTCGCGGCCGTGTACGGCTGGGCCGAGATGCTGGTGCGGAAGAAGGACCCGCTCACCGTCCCGCGGGGCGCGTTCGAGATCCTCGAGGCGGCTGAACAAGCCGTGGCCCTGGTCAACGACCTGCTCGACCTCAATCGACTCGACGAAGATCGTCTGAAGCCGGTGTTGCGGGACGTCGATTGCTGCGGGCTGGTTCAGGCAGCCATCCAGCGAATCACGCCCACCGCCGGCGAGAAGAAGATCCAGTTCGTGGCACCGACCCGCGCCACTCCCCTGGTCTGCCGGACCGACGCCCACCGGATCGAACAGATCTTCGTGAACCTGTTCACCAACGCCATCCGGCACTCGCCGGTCGGCGGCACCATCAGCGTCGCGGTCACCGAACGGGAGGCGGCCGTGGAGTTCCGGGTGCTCGATCAGGGCCCCGGCGTACCCCCCGACCTGGCCGAGCGGATCTTCGACATCTATTACACGGCAACTGGCCCCGAAGGGATGGGTGGCCATGGCGTCGGCCTGGCACTCTCGCGCCGTCTGGCCCGCCTGCTGGGCGGTGACCTGACAGCGATTGCCCAACCGGGCAACGGGGGGCTGTTCGTCCTGACCCTCCCCCTTGCCGAATCATGAAGCCACCTTCAGGTTACGTTTGAAACGGATTAATGGGCTCCGGATAAAGTTGATCCCATGAAAGTCCTCGTCGTGGAAGACGACCGAAAGGTCGCGGGATTCATCGAGCAGGGGCTCAAGGAAGAGGGTTACGTGGTGGACGTCGCGCCGGACGGCGACGAAGCCACCATGCTGGCGCACGTCTATGAGTACGACGTGGTCCTCCTCGATGTGATGTTGCCGAAGAAGAACGGGTTCCAGGTCGCGCAGGAGTTGCGTCGGGAAGGCCGGAGCACCCCGATCCTGATGCTGACGTCCCGCGACGCGGTCGAGGACATCGTCCGCGGCCTCGACGCGGGAGCCGACGACTACCTCACCAAGCCGTTCCGATTCGAGGAACTGCTGGCCCGCCTGCGGGCCCTCCACCGTCGGGGCGGGGCCGAGCGGCTCGA
The DNA here is from genome assembly GCA_016794825.1 of Gemmatimonadota bacterium. Classification (GTDB taxonomy): domain Bacteria; phylum Gemmatimonadota; class Gemmatimonadetes; order Gemmatimonadales; family GWC2-71-9; genus SHZU01. The sequence continues at coordinate 4,636 of JAEUJH010000986.1, read as the reverse complement.
GGTCCTCCGATACGGACCGTTCGAACTCGATCGTCTCCGCCACCAGGCCGCCATCGATGGCAAGCGGCTCGACCTGACGGCCAAGGAGTTCCAGCTGTTCGAGTTCTTCATGCTCCATCCGGAAGAAGTCGTTCGGCGGACGACCCTCCTCGAGAAGGTCTGGGACATGCACTTCGATCCGGAGAGCAACGTCGTCGACGTCCACGTCGGCAACCTCCGGCGCAAGCTGCTCAAGTACGTCTCGGATCCGCGCATCGAGACGGTGCGCGGCGTGGGCTTCTGCCTCCGCCATGCCGCCGCCACCGCCGCCCGAGGAGCGCCGCGGTAGCATCGATGCGCTCGCTCCTCGCAGCGGGCACCCGGCCCCTCCTCACGCTGGTCTTCCTGATCGCGGGGCTCCTGGCCCCGCGTTTTTTTTCGAGCCCCGAAGCCCGCCACCTGACCTGGCTGGTCGGGCTCGTCGTGATGGGCACCCCGATCGTCTTCGGGACGCTGGTCGGGGCCCTTCGAGGCCGCCTGGCGGCGGATCTGGTGGCGTCGCTGGCCCTGATCGCGGCCGTGGTCCTGGGCGAACCGGCAGCCGGACTGGTCATCGTCCTGATGCAGACCGGCGGCGAGGCCCTCGAGCACGCCGCGGCCCGCCGAGCCTCCCGCGCCGTGGCCGAACTCGAGGCCCAGGCCCCCCGAATCGCGCATCGAGCCAGACCGGGTGGTTACGACGACATCCCCGTCGGCGAAGTGGCCGTTGGCGATCGAATCCTGGTCCGTCCCGGCGAGATGGTCCCCTGCGATGGGGTCGTGACCGAAGGTCGCTCCTCGTTCGACACCTCGCGCATTACGGGTGAGCCGCTGCCCCGCACCGCCGACGTCGGCTCCGGGGTCCTGAGCGGAACCGTCAACCTCGACCGCCCGATCCTGATCGAGGCAACCGCGCCCGCCGCCACCAGTCTCTACCACCAGATCGTCGAGCTGGTGCGGACCGCGCAGGCCAGCAAGGCTCCGCTGCAACGCCTCGCCGACCGGGCGGCGGTCTGGTTTACCCCCGTAACGCTGGTGGCCTGCGCGCTGGCCTACCTGATCTCCGGCGACCCTGACCGGGTCCTGGCCGTCCTGGTCGTGGCCACCCCCTGTCCGCTGATCCTGGCGGCGCCGGTGGCCATGCTGGGTGGGATCAACCGGGCGGCCCGGGAGCAGGTCATCGTCCGCCACGGAACGGCGCTCGAGCAGCTCGCCGGCGTCGACGTGGCCGTGTTCGACAAGACCGGAACCCTCACGATCGGGCACCCGGTCGTCGATCGGGTGACGCCCATCGCACCCTTCTCCGAGGCCGAGGTGCTCCGGCTCGCCGGCGCCGTCGAGGTCGGGTCCGGGCACCTGCTGGCCCGGCCGCTGGTCGGTGCCGCCGTTGCCGCGCTCGGGTCGCTGCCCGTCGCCGACCAGGTGGTGGAGGCGGCGGGCCGGGGTGTCACCGGCCAGGTCGAGGGGCGGCGGGTGACGGTCGGGGCGCTGACACTGCTCAAGGAATGGGAGCCGGACGCCGCGCCGGCCCTGGCCGGCTCCGGCGACGGCGCCGGGCTGCAGGCATACGTGGCCATCGACCGGCTCCCGGCCGGCACTGTCCAGTACGCCGATCAGGTCCGCCAAACCGCCGCCCCGATGACGGCCGGCCTCAAGGCGCTCGGGCTCGACCGAGCCATCCTCCTGTCCGGCGACCGGACCGTCAACGCGCTGGCGGCCGCCCGCCAACTCGGCATTTCGGACGCCGTGGGCGACCTGCTGCCCCAGGACAAGGTCGGGTTCGTGGCGCGCCTGACCAAGCAGGGTCGCCGGGTCATGATGGTGGGCGACGGGGCCAATGACGCCCCGGCCCTGTCGGCCGCCACGGTCGGCGTCGCGATCGCGGCCCACGGCGGCGGGATCAGCGCCGAGGCGGCGGACATCGTCATGCTGACCGACGACTTGACCCGGATTCCGCGCGCCATCGCGATCGCCAGGCGGACGATGGGGATCGCGCGGCAGAGCATCGGCGTCGGCCTGGGCCTGTCAGGCATCGCGATGGCCGTGGCGGCGGCGGGGTATCTGACGCCGATCGCCGGCGCTCTGCTCCAGGAAGCCATCGATGTCGCCGTCATCCTCAACGCGCTCCGAGTCCTCCGCCCCGGCCCGGAAGACGTCGCCATTGCACGGGCCATGACCCTGGCGACGGCTCCCGCGGCGGGTTAACGTCCCCTTCACTTCTGATGCACGATTTCGTCGTCGTCGGCGCCGGATCCGCTGGCTCCGTGGTCGCGAGCCGGTTGTCCGAAGACCCGGGCACTCGAGTGCTCCTGCTCGAGGCCGGCTCGGGACGGATCCCGCGCGAGTCGCAGATCCCCGCCGCCTTTTCCAAGCTCTTCAAGACCCAGTACGACTGGCACTACCGGACCGCGCCGGAAGGCGAGCTGGCCAACCGGGCGCTGTACTGGCCGCGCGGCCGGATGCTCGGCGGTTCGAGCGCCATGAACGCGATGATCTGGACGCCGCCGGCCCGGGAAGATCTCGACGGGTGGGAGGCCGCCGGAAACCGCCACTGGAGCTGGACCGATCTCGAACCCGCACTGGCCCGGGCCGAGCGGACGACGGAATCGAAGCGGGCGGCAGACGAGGTCGGCATCGACATCGCCCATCCGGGAGTGGTCAACCCGGTTACCGAGGCCCTCCTTGCGGCGGCGATCGCGTCGGGGATCCCGGCCAATGACGGCTTCCGGGCCGGTCGGATGGACGGGGCCGGGCGGTTCCGCGTCACCCAGGCCGGGGGCAAGCGGGTCAGTTCGGCGACCGGCTACCTGGACCCGGTGCGCCACCGTACCAACCTGACGATCGTCCCCAACGCCACGGTCGACCAGGTCGTTTTCGAAGGCCGCCGAGCCACCGGGGTCCGATATCGGGTGGCCGGGGCCGGGGCCCAAAAGGCGACTGGCCGGGTCATCCTGGCCGCTGGCGCCATCGGGTCGCCCCATCTGCTCATGCGGTCGGGGGTCGGACCGGCGCCGCTCCTGGCCGCCCATCGGATCCCGGTGGTGGCGGACCTGCCCGGAGTCGGGAAGAACCTCCAGGACCATCTGTCCATCGGGGTCATGTACCAGTGCCGCGAACCGGTCACGATGGCCGGGGCCGAGCGGCTGGGCAACGTCCTCCGGTACCTGATCCGGCGGGACGGCCCCCTGACCTCCAACGTGGCCGAGGCCGGCGCCTTCCTCCGGCTGGGTCGGGAGGCCGACCGCCCGGACCTGGAGCTGATCTTCGCCCCGTCGTACTTCGTCGACCACGGGCTGGGGAACCCGCCCGGCCACGGCTTTACGGTGGCGGCCATCCTGCTCCGGCCGCGGAGTCGGGGAGAGGTCACCCTGGCCTCCGCCGACCCGCTCCACCCCCCGGTCATCGTCGCCAATTACCTCACCACGGGCCCGGATCTGGAGTTGCTGGAGGCTGGCCTGGTCCAGGCCCGGACCATCGCGGAACGGGCCGAGGTCGACCGATTCCGAGGTCCGCAGTACCTCCCCGGCCCGACCGAGAACCTCGAGCGCTTCATCCGGACCCGGGCGGAGACCCTGTACCACCCCGTGGGCACCTGCCGCATGGGGGTGGGACCCGACACCGTGGTTGGCGACCGCCTGGCGGTCCATGAAACCGACGACCTCTGGGTGGTCGACGGGTCGATCATGCCCGAGATCGTCTCAGGCCACCCCCATGCGGCGATCGTGATGATCGCCGAGCGGGCGGCCGAGTTCATCCGGGGCGGCGGCTGAGGCGGGCTCGAGCCCCCGGCGGCGCCCCCGGGAGCCTGAAGCCGGCTTCACGAGCGTCATTCCCCTGTCTTCACGCCGGGACGGCCACCTTTGGCCGTCTTTTCGACGCAGTCCCATCAGGACTAACTCATTGTCCGGAGTGGCGATGAACGCACGACTCGAGTCATTCACCTACGACGACGCGATCGTCAGAAAATTCCTGTTCGCCACCTTCGTGTGGGGACTGGTCGGGATGTTGGTCGGGCTGACGATCGCCCTGCAGCTCACTTATCCCGAACTCAATTTCGGGGTCTCGTTCCTGAGCTTCGGGCGGCTCCGACCGCTCCACACCAACGCGGTGATCTTCGCGTTCGCGGGTAACGCGTTTTTTTGCGGCGCGTACTACTCGACCCAGCGCCTGCTGAAAACCCGGATGTTCAGCGACTCGCTGAGCGCGATCCACTTCTGGGGCTGGCAGTTGATCATCGTGGCCGCCGCCCTGACGCTCCCGCTCGGTTACACCCAGGCCAAGGAATACGCCGAGCTCGAGTGGCCGATCGACATCGCGATCGCGCTGGTCTGGGTGGTGTTCGCGATCAACTTCTTCGGCACGATCGCCAAGCGGCGGGAGCGGCACCTGTACGTCGCGATCTGGTTCTACATCGCGTCGATCATCACGGTGGCCATCCTCCACATCTTCAACAACCTCTCGGTGCCGGCCGGGATGTTGAAGAGCTACTCGATCTACGCCGGCGTGCAGGACGCGTTCATGCAGTGGTGGTACGGCCATAACGCCGTCGCCTTCTTCCTGACGACGCCGTTCCTCGGCCTGATGTACTACTTCATGCCCAAGGCGGCGGATCGGCCGG
>JAEUJH010000985.1 GCA_016794825.1 Gemmatimonadota bacterium | reverse complement strand
AGCGCGGTGCCGACCGGGATCAGGCCGAGCAGCGTGACGTAGCGCCAGGGCGCCTCGAGCGCGCCGTAGAGGCCCAGAACGAGCACCCCGATCACCAGTCGGATCAGCCGATCCATCGAACCAACGTTGCGTGTCACGGTGGCCTCCAATCAACTCGCCTCCGCAGAGATAGCCGGAGTCGCCTGAGCGCAACCTGAGCGATTCGTGATGACCGCTTTAGATCAGGACGTCCGAGCGGGCTAGAGTGGCACGGTGTACACCGCGCACGGCGCGGCGTACAAGAGGTTCCGGGCAATGTCGGTCGGGCCGATCACCTTGGGCGGACCGCCCCGGCGGTATCCGATCACCAGGAGGTCGGGCTTCGTTTCCGAGCAGAGGGTCAGGACCTCATCGATCGGGTTACCGACCCGGATCTCGAGGCGGACCTCGCCCTGGCTCTTCGGAAGGCGGCCGATGGCGTCGCCGAGGCGAACGCTGCGGCCACGGGGCATCGGGCCGGCCGGCCCCCGCTCGTCGCCGTTGGCCGGTTCGACGGTCACGGCCTGGAGCTTGGCGTTGAGCCCGCGCGCCAGGGCATGGGCTCGTTCGAGCACTCGGATGGCGCGCTCGGTCCCGTCGAGCGCCACGACCATCCGGCCGATCCGCTCGACTTCGGGCGGAACGAAGAGCACGGGATGATCACTCCGCCGGACGACCGCGTCGGCGGTTTCGCCGAGCATCAGCCGATGGTCCGGGGTCCGGGGCCGGCGCCCCAGGACGATGAGCCCCACGCCGCGGAGGTCGGCGAGGCGGCCGATTTCGATGCCTGGAATCCCGAACGCCACCGCCACCTCGGGTTGGCGCCGCCCCCCGTTCGCCGGCTCCGGTCCAAGCCAGGCCCGGAATTGGTCAAGCTCGGCACCGGCGCCGAGTTGGCCGTCCACCGCTTCGGTCGACAGGAGGCGACCAGCCGGCACCTCGCCCTTGGCGGGAACCGGAATGACCTTGAGGATGGTCAGGTGGCACTCCGGGCTCGCGGTCAGGGCCATCGCCGTTTTCACGGCATGGCGGCCGTCGACCGATTCGTCCGTTGCTACCAGCACACGCTCTTCCACCACAAGGCAGGGTCGCTCCAGGATGTTGGCGGCGAAAGTAGTCCGCCGCCAATGAAGATTTCGTGAATCAGCGGAGAGCCGCCGAAGGCCATTGGTGCGCAACCTCACGCTCCAGGTCATGGGCCCACTGGACGCTCGGCCGGCGTGAACGGGTTATGGCCGTGGGGCAAGCCGAGTAGATTGCGCCAATGAACCCGGAACACGGCGGCAATCGGGTCGAGCGGCTGGTCCGTGCGACTCCGGAACTGGTCGGGGAACTCAACCTCGACAAGATGCTGAGGCGGGTGGCCGACCTGGCGCGGGAACTCCTCGACGCCCGCTATTCGGCTGTTGGGTTGCTCAATCCCGACAACCGGACCTTGATGTCCTTCACGACCTCCGGCCTCACCGCCGCCGAGCATGCCCGAATCGGCGCGCCCCCGGTCGGTCATGGGATCCTGGGGCTGGTCATCCGGGAGGGTCAGGTCGTCCGGCTCCCGGACCTCAGCAAGCACCCCGCCTCGGTCGGATTCCCGCCGAACCATCCCCCAATGAAGTCGTTCCTGGGCGTCCCGATCGTCGGGCGTCAGGGCATCGTCGGCGACCTCTACCTCACCGAAAAGGTCGGCGACGCCGGCTTCAGCGACGAGGACATCCACCTGGCGCTCCTCCTGGCCGGCGTGATCGCCTCGGCCGTCGAAAACGCCCGGTTCCACGAACGAACCACTCGACTCCTCGAGGAAGTCCAGCAGCTCCATCGGAGCCGCGAGCGGTTCTTCGCCATGGTCAACCACGAACTCCGCAACGCCCTCGCGGCGGTCTACGGTTGGGCCGAAATGCTGGTGCGGAAGAAGGACCCGCTCACCGTCCCGCGGGGCGCGTTCGAGATCCTCGAAGCGGCGGAGCAAGCCGTGGCCCTGGTCAACGACCTGCTCGACCTCAACCGCCTCGACGAGGACCGTCTGAAGCCGGTGTTGCGGGACGTCGATTGCTGTGGGCTGGTTCGGGCGGCCATTCAGCGGATCACGCCCACGGCCGGCGAGAAGAAAATCCAGTTCGTACCGCCGAATCGCGCCACTCCGCTGGTCTGCCGGACCGACGCCCACCGAATCGAACAGATCTTCGTGAACCTGTTCACCAACGCCATCCGGCACTCGCCGGTCGGCGGGACCATCAGCGTCGCCGTCACCGAACGGGAGACGGCCGTGGAGTTCCGGGTGCTCGATCAGGGCCCCGGCGTACCCCCCGACTTGGCCGAGCGGATCTTCGACATCTACTACACGGCAACGGGCCCCGAAGGGATGGGCGGCCATGGCGTTGGCTTGGCGCTCTCGCGCCGTCTGGCCCGCCTCCTGGGCGGTGACCTGACGGCGATTGCCCAACCGGGCAAAGGGGGCCTGTTCGTCCTGACCCTCCCCCTTGCCCAATCGTGAAGTCACCTTCAGGTTACGTTCGAAACGGATTTATGGGCTCCGGATAAAGTTGATCCCATGAAAGTCCTCGTCGTGGAAGACGACCGAAAGGTCGCGGGATTCATCGAGCAGGGGCTCAAGGAAGAGGGCTACGTGGTGGACGTCGCGCCGGACGGCGACGAAGCCACCATGCTGGCCCACGTCTACGAGTACGACGTGGTCCTCCTCGATGTGATGTTGCCGAAAAAGAACGGGTTCCAGGTCGCGCAGGAGTTGCGTCGGGAAGGCCGGAGCACCCCGATCCTGATGCTGACGTCCCGCGACGCGGTCGAGGACATCGTCCGCGGCCTCGACGCGGGAGCCGACGACTATCTCACCAAGCCGTTCCGGTTCGAGGAACTGCTGGCCCGCCTGCGGGCACTCCACCGTCGGGGCGGGGCCGAACGGCTCGAGGTTCTCCGCTACGGACCGTTCGAGCTCGACCGTCTCCGCCACCAGGCCGCCATCGACGGCAAGCGGCTCGACCTGACGGCCAAGGAGTTCCAGCTGTTCGAGTTCTTCATGCTCCATCCGGAAGAAGTCGTTCGGCGGACGACCCTGCTCGAGAAGGTCTGGGACATGCACTTCGATCCGGAGAGCAACGTCGTCGACGTCCACGTCGGCAACCTCCGGCGGAAGCTGCTCAAGTACGTCTCGGATCCACGGATCGAAACGGTGCGCGGCGTGGGCTTCTGCCTCCGCCATGCCGCCGCCACCGCCGCCCGAGGAGCGCCGCGGTAGCATCGATGCGCTCGCTCCTCGCGGCGGGCACCCGGCCCCTCCTCACGCTGGTCTTCCTGATCGCGGGGCTCCTGGCCCCGCGATTCGTTTCCAGCCCCGCTGCCCGCCACCTGACCTGGCTGGTCGGGCTCGTCGTGATGGGAACCCCGATCGTCTTCCGGACGCTGGTCGGGGCCCTTCGAGGCCGCCTGGCGGCGGATCTCGTGGCGTCGCTGGCCCTGATCGCGGCGGTGGCCCTGGGCGAACCGGCGGCCGGACTGGTCATCGTCCTGATGCAGACCGGCGGCGAAGCCCTCGAGCACGCCGCGGCCCACCGAGCGTCCCGCGCCGTGGCCGAACTCGAGGCCCAGGCGCCCCGGATCGCGCATCGAGCCAGACCGGGCGGATACGACGACATCCCCGTCGGCGAAGTGGCCGTCGGTGATCGAATCCTGGTCCGCCCCGGCGAGATGGTCCCCTGCGACGGGGTCGTGGCCGAAGGTCGTTCCTCGTTCGACACCTCGCGCATTACGGGTGAACCACTGCCCCGCCCCGCCGATGTCGGCGCCGGGGTCCTGAGCGGAACCGTCAATCTCGACCGCCCGATCCTGATCGAGGCCACCGCGCCCGCCGCCACCAGTCTCTACCACCAGATCGTCGAACTGGTGCGAACGGCCCAGGCCAGCAAGGCGCCGCTGCAGCGACTCGCGGACCGGGCGGCGGTCTGGTTTACCCCCGTGACGCTGGTGGCCTGCGCCCTGGCCTACCTGATCTCCGGCGACCCCGACCGGGTCCTGGCCGTCCTGGTCGTGGCCACCCCGTGTCCGCTGATCCTGGCGGCGCCGGTGGCCATGCTGGGTGGGATCAACCGGGCGGCCCGGGAGCAGGTCATCGTCCGTCACGGAACGGCGCTCGAGCAACTCGCCGGCGTCGACGTGGCCGTGTTCGACAAGACCGGCACCCTCACCATCGGACACCCGGTCGTCGACCGGGTGACGCCCCTCGCGCCCTTCTCGGAGTCCGAGGTGCTCCGGCTCGCCGGCGCCGTCGAGGTCGGGTCCGGGCACCTGTTGGCCCGGCCGCTGGTCGGCGCGGCCGTTGCCGCGTTCGGGGCGTTGCCCGTCGCGGACCAGGTGGTGGAGGCGGCGGGCCGGGGCGTCACGGGCCTGGTCGAGGGGCGGCGGGTGACGGTCGGGGCGCTGACACTGCTCAAGGAGTGGGAACCAGACGCCGCGCCGGCCCTGTCCGGCTCGGGCGACGGCGCCGGGCTGCAGGCGTACGTGGCCATCGACCGGCTCCCGGCCGGCACCGTCCGGTACGCCGATCAGGTCCGCCTTACCGCCGCCCCGATGACGGCGGGTCTCAAGGCGCTCGGGCTCAACCGAGCCATCCTCCTGTCCGGCGACCGGACCGTCAACGCGCTGGCCGCCGCCCGCCAGCTCGGCATTTCGGACGCGGTGGGCGACCTGTTGCCCCAGGACAAGGTCGGTTTCGTGGCCCGGCTGACCAAGCAGGGTCGCCGGGTCATGATGGTGGGCGACGGGGCCAATGACGCCCCGGCCCTGTCGGCCGCGACGGTCGGGGTGGCGATCGCGGCCCACGGCGGGGGCATCAGCGCCGAGGCGGCCGACATCGTCATGCTGACCGACGACCTGACCCGGATTCCGCGCGCCATCGCGATCGCCAGGCGAACGATGGGGATCGCGCGGCAGAGCATCGGGGTCGGACTGGGCCTGTCAGGCATCGCGATGGCCGTGGCGGCCGCGGGGTATCTGACGCCGATCGCCGGCGCCCTGCTCCAGGAAGCCATCGATGTCGCCGTCATCCTCAACGCGCTCCGAGTCCTCCGCGCCGGCCCGGAAGACGTCGCGATCGCGCGGGCCATGACCCTGGCGACGGCTCCCGCGGCGGGTTAACGTCTCCTTCACCTCTGATGCACGATTTCGTCGTGGTCGGCGCCGGATCCGCTGGCTCAGTGGTCGCGAGCCGGTTGTCCGAAGACCCGGGCACTCGAGTGCTCCTGCTCGAAGCCGGCTCGGGAAGGATCCCGCGCGAGTCGCAGATCCCCGCCGCCTTTTCCAAGCTCTTCAAGACCCAGTACGACTGGCACTACCGGACCGCGCCGGAAGGCGAGCTGGCCAATCGGGCGCTGTACTGGCCGCGCGGCCGGATGCTCGGCGGTTCGAGCGCCATGAACGCGATGATCTGGACGCCGCCGGCTCGGGAAGACCTCGACGGCTGGGAGGCGGCCGGCTGTCGCCACTGGAGTTGGACCGACCTCGAACCCGCGCTGGCCCGAGCCGAGCGGACGACGGGAACGCCGCGGGCGGCGGGCGAGGTCGGGATCGACGTCGCCCATCCGGCGGTGTTGAATCCGGTCACCGAGGCCCTCCTGGCCGCGGCGCTCGCGTCGGGGATCCCGGCCAATGACGGCTTCCGGGCCGGTCGAATGGACGGGGCCGGGCGGTTCCGCGTCACCCAGGCCGGCGGTAAGCGGGTCAGTTCGGCGACCGGATACCTGGACCCGGTCCGCCACCGGACCAACCTGACGATCATCCCCAACGCCACGGTCGACCAGGTCGTCTTCGACGGCCGCCGAGCCACCGGGGTCCGATATCGGGTGGCCGGGGCCGGGGCCGAAAAGGCGACTGGCCGGGTCATCCTGGCCGCCGGCGCCATCGGGTCGCCCCATCTGCTCCTCCGGTCCGGCATCGGGCCGGCCCCGCTCCTGGCCGCCCATCGGATCCCGGTGGTGGCCGACCTTCCCGGGGTCGGCAAGAATCTCCAGGACCACCTGTCCATCGGGGTCATGTACCAGTGCCGCGAACCGGTCACCCTGGCCGGGGCCGAGCGGATTGGCAACGTGCTCCGTTACTTGATCCGGCGGGATGGCCCGCTGACCTCCAACGTGGCCGAGGCCGGCGCGTTCATCCGGCTGGGCCGGGACGCCGACCGCCCGGACCTGGAGCTGATCTTCGCGCCGTCGTACTTCGTCGACCACGGACTGGGGAACCCGCCAGGCCACGGGTTTACGGTGGCGGCCATCCTGCTCCGGCCGCGCAGTCGGGGAGAGGTCACCCTGGCGTCCGCCGACCCGCTTCACCCCCCGGTCATCGTCGCCAACTACCTGACCACGGGCCCTGACCTGGAACTGCTGGAGGCGGGCCTGGTCCAGGCCCGGGCCATCGCCGCACGGGCCGACGTCGACCGATTCCGGGGCCCGGAGTACCTCCCCGGCCCGACCGAGAACCTCGAGCGCTTCATCCGGACCCGGGCGGAGACCCTGTACCACCCCGTGGGCACCTGCCGAATGGGCGTGGGACCCGAGACCGTAGTTGGCGACCGCCTGGCAGTCCACGAAACCGACGACCTCTGGGTCGTGGACGGGTCGATCATGCCCGAGATCGTCTCGGGCCATCCCCATGCCGCGATCGTGATGATCGCCGAGCGGGCGGCCGAGCTCATCCAGGGCGGCTGAGGCGGGCTCGAGCCCCGTTGGCACCCCCGGGAGCCTGAAGCCGGCTTCACGGGCGTCATTCCCCTGTCTTCACGCCTGGACGGCCACCTTTGGCCGTCTTTTCGACGCAGTCCCATCAGGGCTAACTCATTGTCCGGAGTGGCGATGAACGCACGACTCGAGTCATTCACCTACGACGACGCGATCGTCAGGAAATTCCTGTTCGCCACCTTCGTGTGGGGACTGGTCGGGATGCTGGTGGGGCTGACGATCGCCCTGCAGCTCACCTATCCCGAACTCAATTTCGGGATCTCGTTCCTGAGCTTCGGGCGGCTCCGACCGCTCCACACCAACGCGGTGATCTTCGCGTTCGCGGGCAACGCGTTCTTCTGCGGCGCCTACTACTCCACCCAGCGCCTGCTCAAGACTCGGATGTTCAGCGACTCGCTGAGCGCGATCCACTTCTGGGGCTGGCAGTTGATCATCGTGGCCGCCGCCCTGACGCTCCCACTCGGATATACCCAGGCCAAGGAATACGCCGAGCTCGAGTGGCCGATCGACATCGCCATCGCGGTGGTCTGGGTGGTCTTCGCGATCAACTTCTTCGGGACGATCGCCAAACGGCGGGAGCGTCACCTGTACGTCGCGATCTGGTTCTACATCGCGTCGATCATCACGGTGGCCATCCTCCACATCTTCAACAACCTCTCGGTGCCGGCCGGGATGCTGAAGAGCTACTCGATCTACGCCGGCGTGCAGGACGCGTTCATGCAGTGGTGGTACGGCCATAACGCCGTCGCCTTCTTCCTGACGACGCCGTTCCTCGGCCTGATGTACTACTTCATGCCCAAGGCGGCGGATCGGCCGG
>JAEUJH010000977.1 GCA_016794825.1 Gemmatimonadota bacterium | reverse complement strand
GGCCGTGATCCGGGTTCTCCCGGGCCCATGGGCCGTGACCAAGCCGGTTCCCGCGACCGACGCCACGGACGGGTCCGCCGAGATCCAGGTCACCGCCGAACTCACCGGACGAGTCAACGAAAAGGCCAGCGCCGAGAACCGGACCGTGTCGCCAACCTCGAGAGTGGCCGAGGATGGAACGATGAGGAGGTCCGTCACCCTCCTGACTGGGTCGACCGCGACCGGGTCCGAGCACCCGGCCACCCAGAAACCGACCAGCCCCACCAGTCCACGCACCATGTTGCGCACCATCGCCTCCGAACGACTGGAACGGAGAGTATCGGAAGAACCCGTGCTCCAGCCGTGAGGCAACCGTCAACAGGTCCCAGACACTCGAGGCACGCCGAGAATGCGGCCAATCACGATCCTCTGGGCGTCCCATCCACCCATTGGAGATCGCCATGAACCGCTGCGCGCGACTAATCGCCATCCTTGCTATTGCTGGATGCAGCCAACCATCCGAACCGCCCCTGGGGCCTTCGCTCGAACGGAGCAGCGACAGTCGCTCGGACGCGACGGCCTCGGCGGCCGTCATGTACTGGAATCAGGCGGCCACGGACGTGGTCGGAGCGATGAACCTGCCGATCCCGCTTCCCCCGATGCCCGAGTCCCGGATCTACGCGATGACGGCCGGCGCGGTCCACGATGCGCTCAACGCGATCGTCCCGCGGTACCGTCAGTATGCGTACCAGGGTCGGGTTCCGCGGCAGGTAAACGCCGCGGCCGCGGTGGCCGGGGCCGTGGAAGCGATCCTGCGTCCAGTCGTCGTCGCGGCCGCGGCCGACCCCGTCTTCCCCAATCCCAACCCGGAGCAGGTTCTCGATCAGGCCTGGCACTCGTTCCTGGCGACGATTCCAGACGGGCCTGAAAAGGCCGCGGGACTCGCCCTGGGCAACGCCGCGGCCGCCGCCATGCTCGCGCGGCGCGCCAACGATGGGTCCAGTGGCGCTGGACTCGCTCCCTACAGCGGAACCGGGGTACCTGGGGCCTACCGACCGACCCCACCCTTCGGATTCGACCCCGACTACCTGACCGGGCTGGCCGACGCGCAGACCTGGGGTTCGGTCCGCCCATTCGCGATCCCCAGTGGCGCCGCTTTTCGGTCTGGTCCGCCATACGGCACGGAGGATCCGTCGGTCGCGGTGCGGGGGCTCCGCTATGCGGCCGATTTCAACGAGGTCAAGGCCCTGGGCGGCGCCACCTCGCATCGGACCCAGGAACAGACCGAAGTCGCCCTGTTCTGGATGGAGAATTCCCCTCGCGGCTGGAACCGGGTTGCCCGAATCCTCGGAGCCCGGCGCCGGCTCGACGGCTGGCAGTTGGGCCGCCTCTTCGCGTTGCTGCACTTCGCCGAGGCCGATGCCTACATCACGTCGCTCGAGTCGAAGTACCACCACAAGTTCTGGCGACCGATCACGGCGATTCGATTCGCCGACCAGGACCGCAACCCGAGGACCGCTGCCGATCCGGCGTGGGACGTGCTCACGTCGACCTTCGGCGTCCCGACGCCCCCGGTACCCGAGTTCCCCTCGGCCCACGCCACGGCGGGAGGCGCGGCCGCGGCGATCCTCGAAGCCACGTTCGGCAGGGTCGAGTTCTCGATGTCGAGTACGACGCTG
>JAEUJH010000967.1 GCA_016794825.1 Gemmatimonadota bacterium | reverse complement strand
GTCGGCCGTCATCAGCCAGAGCTGGTTCCACTGCCGACCCAGATACGACGAGTAGACGACCCGCTTCCCGTCGCGCGACCAGTCGGGGCGTCCCTTCCAGGTCGTCTCCTCGTGATGGATGAGCCGGGGCTGACCGCCGGCGGCGGCCGGCATCCGCCAGAACCCGCCCGATCCCCAGATCCGTCCCGCGTTGGAAATCAGGATCAGTTCCCGCCCGTCCGGCGACCAGGAGGGCGAGATGAAATGGTCCCACTTGTTGTAGTAGTACCGTGGCAGGCGGCTGTCGTGGTCGGTCGTGATCCGGACCGGAGCCTGCTGGCCGTCGGCCGGCACCACGAAGACGTGCCACCGGCCTTCGAACGCCGTGGACACGAACGCGATCGACGATCCGTCCGGCGACCCGCGGGGTTCGACGTTGACCGCGCCGTTGGCCACGAGCGGCCGATCCCGGCCCGACGTCAGGTCGAGCAGGCGGAGTTCGACGGCGTCGTTCCGGTAGGAACTGTAGACCACGGTCGACCCGTCGGGCGACCAGTCGGGCTGATGATCGTAGCCAGGACCGTCGGTGAGCTGGACGGCCTCGGTCGAGCCGACGAGCTGCCGCCACAGCGACCCGCCCATCGAATAGACCAGCGACCGACCGTCGGGACTCCACGCCACCGACCCCGGGCCGGTCGTGACCTGGGGCAGGTACATCTCCCGGAAGTAGTAGCTGTGTGGGACCGTGATCTGTTCGAGCACCGGTCGTCGCTGTCCCTCGGAGACCGACAGCGGAATTCCGATCACTCCGGCCAGAACCAGCAGGGTGAGGCGGCTCATGACGTCATCATTCCGTCCGAAGAGTGGCGCGTTCCCGCACCGTTGACAGTTTCGGCGGGTTCGCTAACGTAGCAATGACCCCAGCGAGAGAAGGAGGGCCTGGGCGTTTCGTCCGCGGCGACAGGCACGACCCAACGACGAATACACCCGCCACCATGTGGTCATCCAGACGCTTCGAACGCGGCGAGTGACATCGGGGCCCACCGGGCCAGCACGCGGGCGGTCGCACGACCGCCCCAGGATCACGAACGAGGGGCCTCTCCGCCGGGGAGGCCCCTGCGCATTGGCGGCCTTGGCAACCGTTCGCTCAGGCGGTGAGCCGGCGCAGTTCGTCGCGAATGATGCCGAGCGCGATGGTGGCGTCTTCCTCGTCGATGACCAGCGGCGGAGCGAGCCGCAGCGCGCTCTTGCCGGCGCCGAGCAGCAGCAGGCCCTTCTGGAACGCCCCCTGCACCAGCCCGTGCACCAGGTCCGGATGCGGCTCCCGGGTGGCGCGATCCTTCACGAACTCGATCCCGATCATCAGGCCAAGGCCGCGGACGTCGCCGATGACGGGAAACTCCTCGGCGAGCCGGCGGACGCCCGCCATCAGCACGTCGCCCATCTTCCGGGCGTTGGCCAGGTATTGCCGTTCGACCAGATCGATCGTGGCGAGCGCGGCGGCGCAGGACACCGGGTTGCCGCCGAAGGTCGAGCCGTGAGCGCCCGAACCCCAGTTGGAAATCGACTCCTTGGCGATGAAGGCGCCGATCGGCATCCCGCTGCCGAGCCCCTTGGCGACCGTGATGATGTCGGGCTCGACGCCGGCGTGATCGGACGCGAACATCCGGCCGGTCCGGCCGATGCCGCTCTGGACCTCGTCGCAGACGAGCAGGATGCCGTGACGATCACAGAGCGCGCGGAGGGCGGGCAGGTAGTCCTGGGGCGGCACCACGTAGCCGCCCTCGCCCTGGATCGGCTCGATGAAGATGGCCGCCACGTCGGCCGGATCGACATGGCGGGCAAAGAGGTCCTTCTCGAGCACGGCCACGCAATGGAGGCCGCAGGCCGGATGGGTCTTCCCGTAGTCGCACCGATAGCAGTAGCCGAACGGGACGTGATGGACGCCGGGAAGGAGCGGGCCGAAGCGGGCGTGCTGTTTGACCTTGCTCGAGGTCAGGCTGAGCGCTCCGTAGGTCCGACCGTGGAACGACCCGCGGAAGGCGATGAAGTCGGTTCGGCCGGTGGCATGGCGCGCCAGCTTCATGGCGCCCTCGACCGCCTCGGTGCCCGAGTTGGACAGGAACACCCGCTTCTTCGACGGACCCGGCGCGATGGTCGCCAGCTTTTCGGCCAGGGCGGCCATGCCTTCGTAGTAGAAGTCGGAACCGCAGATGTGGAGGAACCGGGCCGCGGCGTCCTGAATGGCCTTGACGACGGCGGGGTGGGAATGGCCGGTCGATGCCACCGCGATGCCCGCCATGAAATCGAGGAATCGGTTCCCGTCGACGTCTTCGACCATCGCCCCGCTGGCCCGCTCGACGACCAGCGGATACTCCTTGATGTAGCAGGTCGAGGTCCAGGCTTCGTCGCGCGCCACGATGGCCTGGCTCTTGGGGCCGGGAATGGCCGTTCGGATTCTGGGATAGTCCTTCATGTCGGCTCCGCATCGGACGGGCTCGCGCCCGCCCTCTGGTCGAATGGCGCCTGGCTCAGCCGCCGGTGATGATGGTCCGGCTCTGCTCGCGCATGAACTGCTGGAGATAGTAGGGCCCGCACCCGCCCTTGCCGGTGGATCCGCTCCCCTTCCAGCCGCAGAA
>JAEUJH010000966.1 GCA_016794825.1 Gemmatimonadota bacterium | reverse complement strand
AGAGCGACCGGCCGAACACCGAGCCGGTGCAGTTCCTCCACCAACGGCTTCGCCTCCGGCCGCACTGTGTCGGCGACGGAGATTCGCGCTGAGCTGCCACCGTTCGTTGTCGCAAAGATCCAGATCGAGGCCGGATCGAGCGCGCCCCAGAGCGCCGCTTCGGTTTTCCCGACCAGCTCTTCGGTTCCAACAGTGATCTTCGCGCCGTCCGTTTGTCCGACAACGCCCCGTCCCGGAAACGCCTTGAACTCGCTGAGGTGCGCCGCCGGGCGGATTCCGCGTCCTTCGCCGTATCGCACGATGGCCTTCGCGATCGGATGCTCTGAGCGAGACTCCACGGTGACGATGTGCTGGAGAAGCGTATCGCCGTCCGACTCGGGCAACGCCTTGAAGCTGGTGACCTCCAGCTCTCCCTTCGTTAGCGTCCCAGTCTTGTCGGTAGCCAACGCCTTGATCGATCCGAGGCGTTCGAGGTGCTCGCCCCCCTTGATCAAGACCCCGTGCCGAGCGGCGCTGGTCAAGGCGCTCACCACGGTGACCGGCGTCGCGATGACGAGCGCGCACGGGCAGGCGATGACGAGCAGCGTAATGCCCCGAACGAACCATTCGAGGCGGTCACCGAGCCCGATCAGTGGCGGAATCAGTATCACCAGCACGGCGAGCACGGTCACGACGGGGGTGTACACCCGGGCGAAGCGCTGGACGAATTGCTCGATCGGAGCCCGCCGCGACTCAGCGGCTCGGACCAGCTCAGCAATGCGCGCCAGCACACTGTGGGCAGCGTCCGCGGTCACTTCAATGTCCAAGGCGCCTTCAGTATTCAGGCTTCCCGAAAACACTTGGTCCCCTGGCTCCTTGGCCTTGGGGACCGATTCGCCCGTGACGGCGGCCTCGTTGACGGTCGAACGCCCGGCGAGTACCCGCCCATCGGCTCCAATCCGATGGCCCGGTCTGACCCGAATCCGCTCTCCCACCTTGAGCGCGGCTGCTGAAACTGTTTCAGTCGAGCCGTCCGCGCGAATCCGCTCGGCCTGCTCGGGAGCAAGTTCGAGTAGCATTGCGACCGAGCGCCGGGACCGGTCAACCGCGAACCGCTCCAGCAGCTCGGCCAGAGAGAACAGCGCAGCGAGCGTAGCCGCCTCAAACGGCTCCCCGATGAGGATGGCAGCGATGATCGCGGCCGACATCAGAAAGTTCAT
Organism: Gemmatimonadota bacterium; assembly: GCA_016794825.1. Classification (GTDB taxonomy): domain Bacteria; phylum Gemmatimonadota; class Gemmatimonadetes; order Gemmatimonadales; family GWC2-71-9; genus SHZU01. Next base: position 7,453 of record JAEUJH010000966.1, on the reverse strand, counting down.
GTCGAGCCGCAACCGCCTCAGCGCTCGAACGCCGGCTCCGAAGAAGTTGGCCCCTCCAACGGCGGAGGCCGCGGCATAGAGCAGCCCCGCGAGATCGAGCCGCAGCTTGAGCCAACCAGGTTGATCGGGTACATGGGTAACCCAGCTGACGATGAGCCCGAGCACTAGGAGAGTAGCGCTCATGTATGTGCGCTTGGCGAAGGTCGTCCGCCAGGGTGAAGGGCGCTGCATCAGTTACCAGCTCTTTCTGGAGAGTGCGGGTTCGGCGTGGATCGGCCGGATCTCGAAACGACTATTCCTGACATGCGCCGCCAGCTTTCTGACGCGAGTCTCTTGCGGACCAGCTCAACGGACCCGCCGAGCGCCCGATTCCTCGCGGTTCCTCATCCCGGCTTCGGCCGCGAATCGGCCACAGGCTCCGGCCCGGCCGCGCCCTCGCTGATGTGAACGTAGGTGAGCGGGCTCACCACGTAGACGATCCCATCCCCATGACGGCCTGTAGAGCCAGCTGCGCGGATTGCCGACGTCCACTTGCCGATCTCATCGGGAAGCCCAACGGCTTCGAGCCGAACCATGGGCTCGAAACCCTGGCCGAGCTGCACCGAGTAGTCGTAGGTGGAACGATCGAGGCCGGGCAGAACCCGGCTCGCCTCGTGAACGAACAGGTCCCGGCACCCCGCGTCAATCAGGGACTGGATCACCCGGGCCGCCAGGGCGCGCCGAACGCTGGCGATCAAGACTTGATTCCTCACTGGAACTCCTCCTGGCTTGCCTCGTTGGGCGATCGACTGAGCCACACATAGACAGCAGGCAGCACCAGGAGCGTCAATAGTGTGGAGGTAATGAGGCCCCCGATGACTACCGTCGCGAGCGGCTTCTGTACCTCCGCGCCGGCGCCGGTCGAGATGGCCATCGGGACGAAGCCGAGCGATGCGACGAGCGCTGTGGTCAGCACGGGCCGCATACGAACACGAGCGCCGTCAGCCGCCGCGTCGGTTGCTGACGCGCCCTCTTGGCGTCGCTGAACGATGTAACTCATCAGGACCAAGCCATTGAGAACGGCCACGCCGAAGAGGGCGATGAAGCCGACGCCCGCGGAGATGGACAGTGGCATTCCTCGCACGGCCAGCGCCAAGAGGCCTCCGGTGATCGCAAAGGGAACGTTTAGGTAGATGATCCCGGCGAGCCCCGCTGACCCCTGACTCGCGAACAGCAGCACGAAGATCAAGGCAAGCGCAAGCGGCACGACGACTGCGAGGCGCCGGGAAGCGTCCCGCAGGTTCTCGAACTGCCCGCCCCATTCGGTGAAGTATCCGGCGGGAATGATGTTTGCCCGCTGGATCGACTCCTGAGCGTCGGCGACGAACCCAGCGAGGTCACGACCCCGAACGTTCGCCTCGACCGTGATCCGTCGGCGGCCAGCCTCGTGACTGATCTGCGCCGGGCCCTCTTCGACCCGAATCTCCGCGAGCTGCGAGAGCGGAATCAATTGGCCCGCCGGGCCGCGCACGCGAAGGGCGCCGATCGCCGTCGGATCCTGACGCGCCGACGGGGCAAAGCGCACCTGCAGGACGAACCGTCGCTGGCCTTCCAACACGACGCCGGCCTCTCGCCCGCCCAACGCACGTACGACGTCGAGAACCTCTGCGCCGTTGATTCCATGGCGGGCCATCGCCTGCCGGTCGAGACCGATTCGAAGCACCGGAAGCCCAGCGGTTTGCTCAGCCTTCACGTCGGCGGCGCCCGGTACGGTCGCCAGAACCCGGACCGCCGACTCGGCCGAGCGCCGTAAAGCCCCCAAGTCGTCGCCGTAGATCTTGAGGGCGACATCGGACCGCACACCGGCAATCAGCTCGCTCACGCGGAGCTCGATCGGTTGCGAGTAGCTGAAGACGGTGCCTGCCAGGCTTTCCTTCAGCGCCGAGTCGATTGCGGCGATGAGACCGTCGCGGGTGTTCGCGGTTGTCCACTCCTTGTGCGCCTTGAGCATGACCAGGATGTCAGAGATCTCGACGCCCATGGGGTCGGTCGCGATCTCAGCGCGTCCGGTCTTTGACACCACCGTGCGGACCTCGGGGAACCGGCGCACAACGCGCTCGATTAGAGTGGTCTGTCGCACGGACTCCTCCAGTGACACGCTCGGCGGCCGCCACGCTTGTATCGCAATCGCTCCCTCGTCCAGACGGGGGACGAACTCGGCGCCGAGAAACGGTATTGTGCCCAGGCTCGCCGCGAACAACAGGGAGGCGGCGATGAATGTGGCGCGCGGGTGACCCAGGGCGCGCGCCAGGAGCGGGTTGTACCATCGCCTGGCGACCGCGACCACAATGCTGTCGCGTTCGGTGATCGTGCGGGGTAGGAACAGTGAGGCGAGAACGGGCACCAAGGTAAGGGCCAGTACCAGCGATCCGGCGAGGGCGAGCAGCACCGTGGCCGCCATCGGTCGAAACATCTTCCCCTCAATCCCGCTGAGTGAGAGGATCGGGAGGTAGACGATCCCGATAATGACAACGCCGAATGTGGCTGCGCGTAGTACCTCGCGGCTGCCACTTAGCACGACCGTCGAGCGCTCGTCATCTGTGAGCGGGCGGCCGAGTTGGTGGGAGCGCTCGGCAATAAGCCGAATGGCATTTTCGACGACGATGACCGCGCCATCGACGATCAGGCCGAAGTCGATCGCACCCAGGGACATGAGGTTGCCGGAGATCCCAAACCGCCGCATCCCGAGAAAGGCTGCTAGCATCGCCAACGGAATGACGCTCGCGACGATCAGGCCCGCCCGCAGGTTCCGCAGCATGATGAGGAGGACGACGATGACGAGGAGCCCGCCCTCGATCAGGTTCTTCGCCACGGTCCGAATCGTCTTCCCCACCAGCTCAGTGCGGTCATAAAATGGATCGATGCGGATCCCGAGTTTGTCGAGCGACGGCCTCATATCGGCCACGGCCGACGAGACTCGCCCGACAACGTCTCGTGAATTGGCGCCGATCAGCATCAGAACGATCCCGGTGACGGCTTCGCCGCGGCCGTCTCGGGTTACCGCGCCCTGACGGACCATGGGGGCGAACCGAATGTCGGCGACGTGTCGAACGTAGACAGGTGTACCATCCCGGTCGGTGGTCAGGACGACATTTCCGGCATCTTCCAGCGTTCCGATCAGTCCCTCGCCCCGAATCAGGTACTGCTCGGCGTTCTTTTGGATGTAGGCACCGCCCGCGTTGGCGTTGTTTCGCTCTAACGCGCTGTACACGTCGCCCAGGGCCAGACCATACTGAGCGAGGCGGTCCGGATGAACTTGGACCTCGTAGGTCTTCAGCTCCCCCCCGAACGCGTTGACCTCGACGACGCCGGGGACCGCACGGAGCCGGGGCGCGACCTCCCACTCGAGCAGCGTTCGAAGCTCCATCGCAGTCTTGCCATCGCCGGTGACCTCGAACTGAAAGATCTCGCCTAGCCCAGTCGACACCGGTCCGAGCTCCGGATCCCCGTAGCCGGATGGGATGGCCTCTCTGGCAGCCTGCAAGCGCTCGTTGACGAGCTGCCGTGCGAAGTAGACGTCTGTGCCATCGGTAAAGACGATAGTCACAGCTGACAGGCCGAAACGCGAAACCGACCGGACTTCGACGAGCCGAGGAAGGCCGCTCATGGCAAGTTCGATTGGTGTGGTGACGAATCGCTCCACCTCCTCTGGGCCTAACGCCGGAGCAGTCGTGAGGACCTGGACTTGCACGTTGGTTACGTCCGGGACCGCGTCGATCGGCAGGCCGTTGACCGCCGCGCCGCCTCCGAGAATCAGGACGGCAGAGAGTGCCAGGACCAGGAACCGGTTGGCCAGCGACCATTCGAGAATGCGCTCGATCATGGACTGGCCCTCACTCTTGCTCGCCGAGCTCGCCCTTCCGGAGCTCGGCCTTGAGGATGAAGGAGCCGGCGGTCACGACCACGTCGCCGGGTGATAGGCCTCGTCGCACGACCGTGAGGTCGCCCTGGGCCGGCCCCAACTCGACCTCGCGCCGTTCGAACGTGCGAGGTCCCACCCGGACGAACACGATCGCCGCGGAGCCGTCCTGCTGCACGGCTGTCGTAGGCGCAACGAGAACTCGTTCGGCGGTGGAGGAAGGGCCGCTGCCCAGAACCCGCACCGTCGCGAACATGCCCGGGCGGAGAATCCGGTCCGGATTATGCAGGACGACCCTGACTTTGACCGTGCGGCTTTGGCGCTCGATGACCGCACCGACGCTGCTTACATGGCCCCGGAACAGCGCGCTGCCAGTAGCCACCGTGCGAACCTCGACTTGCTGGCCGGGCTTGACGCGGGTCAAGGACTGCTCGTACACGTCAATGGCGATCGCGACTTCTGCGAGGTCGACGACTTCGAACAGGCCGTCACCCGGCTGAACGATCCTTCCGATGGCGGCCGTCCTGCTCGAAACGACGCCAGATAATGGGCTTCGGACCGATACCTCGGACGAGAAGTGTCGCTCCACCTGAAGCTTCTGAAGCTCTGCGTCGGACAGGCCGAACGCATGCAAACGGTTCTCGGCCGCCTCCTTCGCGGCGCGGGTCCGTACTGCTTCCGCCTCGGCAAGCCGCCACTCGCGTTCGGAGCTGATCCTTCGGTCGAAGAGCGCACGCTCGCGGTCGGCGATCTCGCGAGCGACGTTGGCCGTGGTGACGGCCGCGAGGTAGTCGCCTGTTGCCTGGCCCAGCTCCGGCGAGTCGATCACGGCCAGGGGCTGGCCGGCCGCGACTTTGTCACCCTCGGCCACCGCGACAGTGAGCACCCGCCCCACGACGCGCGCGCCCACCTGAGCGAACCGGTTCGGAGCCGCCTCAATCTCAGCCGTGGCTTCGAACTGGTCGGTAAGCGGACGCTCCTCGATGACCGCGACGGCGATCCCGGCACTGGTCATCTGGTCGGCCGTCAGCTCGACTCGTTGGGGGCCGGGGGCGACCGCCTCGGGCGGGGCATCCTCGCCGCTGTTGTCTCCGCGGCATGCGGCAATGGACGACGCCAGTAGGCACGTGAGGATCGACTTCAGCGATACTGATCGTGGCTTCTTCATGTGGTCACCGCCTCTCAGATGGCGCGGCGTTCGGTTCGCCGATGGCCAGTGCAAGTGCAGTCCGTCGGTCGACCAACTCCGCTATGGCGTCGAGGTACGAGAGGCGAGCCTCGACGAGGTCACGCCGCACCGTACTGAAGATCAGGAGACCAATCTTCCCGGCACGGAACGACTCCTCAGCCAGACGAAGGTTGTCCGACATTCGCTCGACCACTTCGCGATCGAACGCGTCGTACGCCTCGCGAGCCAGCCGATAGGCCTGCAACGCGTCGCGCACCTCACGCTCGACCCGTCGGCGCTGGGCGTCTTCCGCAATAACTGCCCTATCAAGGAATCCGGCGGCCTCTGCGCGCTCCGTCTGGGCTCGGTTGAGTACCGGTAGCGAAAACGACAGACGGAACCGGAGCAGCCTCGACTCCTCGCGTCCCGTCGTGGCGAGGAGGGCAGGGTCGGGCCACCGAAGGGCGTGGGCACCCCGTAGGTCCGCAGCGCTGGCCTCCCGCTCCGCGATCGATGCCCGCAAGTCTTGCCGACGATCGAGCGCGAGCGTGACGAGCTCAGCCTCAGGTCGGTCCTCTGCTGGAGGGAGGGTGAGGTCCCCCGCCGGCTCCGGCCGCTCAGCGCCGGGAAGGCCGATGGTGGCTGCCAGCTCGATGACCGCGGAGGCGTACGCCTGTTCGCTCAAGAGCCGCGCGCGGCGCTCACGACTGGCCGCGGCCGCTGCGACGTTGACCTCCAGCTGGGTTCCGGCTCCGAGTCGGAGGCGTTCTTCCGCCGCGGTCTTGAGCTGGCCGGCGACCAGTTCTGCCTCGCGAGCTGTCTCCAACCGCATTCGGGCTACCTGGGCGAGGAGAAAGACACGAGTCACCTGGGCAGCGACCTCGTCGCGACGACGAATCTGTCGGGACTGGGCGGCGACGAGGCGTCGATCGGCCGCGGCGATCCGAGACCCCCGCTTCCCGCCCAGCTCGAACCGCTGTGCGATCCCGAACTCGTAGCTCGCCCGCGAGGTGTCGGCGCTGCCCAAGCGGCCGAGCCCGACATCGAACTCGGGGTTGTAAGCCCACAGGCGCGCGGCTCTTGCGTGGCGCTGGGCGGCAACGGCGTCAACCTCCGCGATCCGAACATCCGGGTTCAACTCGGCGGCTCGCCTGAGCGCCTCGGTGAGGCTGATTTGGCTGACTCCTTGTGACCAGACAGGTCTCGATCCTCCGGAGCCTCCAATGAGGACAGCGAGAAGGCTCGCCGGAACCGCTCGCGCAATACTCCTTCCACGAATCACTTTGTCTCCTCTTCCGCGGGCGCCGCCTTTGGGCGCCCCTCCAACCGCCGGCTTGCCGTCGCACGGTCGGCAACGGTGCAGCTGCCGTCGCGAAAAAGAGGCGACGGGTTAGGCGATTATCTCGTCTGACTTTGGACGGACTGTTGGGCTACGGGAGCCCGAGAGGAATCAAACGATCGGCGGGCGGAACGTTTCGTGAGCGGCGGTGGTTAGGTGGACGCGCGGGGCGGCCTGCTCAAGCGTTGCCATGGTCGCCGGAAGAACAACGGCAGGCATGACTCCTACGGCGAAACCACCGTGGTTGTGGAGATCGTGACATGTGTGAGGCGCATTCGACGGGTGCCCCGCCGGCGAGCCGTGGTCCGGCGCGACGGGGTGGTCCGCGCTGAGGTCAGCAGTCGGGACGTGCCCGTCGCAGTCATCTGGCATCAATGACTCTAAGGGCCCGGTCAAGAACAGCACCAGTCCCAGCCAGCCCACGGCGCGCTTCAAGAACCTCAGCCGACTCAGCATCGGCTCGGATTATCGGCCGGAGGCTTCGGAAAGTCAAAAACGTCGACTCCACGCCGGGTGCCACCCACGCCGCGGCCTGGCCATCCCAACCTCGGAGGGCGGTGCCCAAGGCGGCCGACGTAGCTACCGCTTCTTGAGTAGTCCTTGCTGCCTGATCGGACCTTGGCAGCAAAGTGTCGGCTGTCCAAGTCGTTGTGAGCCAGGCGCTTAGGGGCTTTTCCTTTCATTTGGCGCGGTCATTATCCCGCGCCCCGGCAGATTGAAGTGAGGTGGGAGTGCATCATGGCAACGCCCGCGGGCAAGAGCCTCGCCTCCGACCGCCGCGGAGAGCGTTGTGAGTTGTGGTGTGAGTTTGTTGCAATCTCGTCGCCTTTAGCCCGGTTGAACCGGCACGCCGATGCCCAGGACAGCGCGTAGGTTCAACAACTTGTGGAATTCAGTGTACTTTCTGGCTTGCCTTGGGCGCAGGAGGTCCCGGGTTCGAATCCCGGCGCCCCGATTCTGGCGGTTCGTCGGAGCCCGACCTAGACTCGTCTCGGTCGGGCTTTCGTCGTTTGCCCCGGGAGCGCGGCGCGGCCGTCAGTTGGCGCCG
>JAEUJH010000958.1 GCA_016794825.1 Gemmatimonadota bacterium | reverse complement strand
GGCCGACGAGGAGCGCTGGGTGGTCCAGCAGCTCGTGACGCTGCCGGTCCAGGAGTTTCCCGTGCCGGACGCGGACGGCCGGGTCCACAGCGAACCGTTCTACGTGGTGATGGGCTTCGTGCCGAGCCGGTACGGCCTCGGTCTGGTGGCGCGGGCGTCGCAGAAGCAGGTCGTCAACGTGGCGATGCACGGGGGCGAATGCGCGGTAATGTTGAGCGCGTCGTCGGTGGCGGGCTGACCGGGCCGCGCCCCACCCCACGCCGGTCCGCCTAACGTTCGACCGGCGACTCGACCGATGCCGGCCGGGCCGCCGGCCACGCCACGGCAAATCGGGCGCCGCCCCCCGGCGCCGGCTCCACCCCGACCGTTCCCCCCGCCAACCCGGCCAGATGACGAACGATGGCCAGGCCGAGGCCGACCCCCGGCCCCGAGACGCGCTGGCCCGCGGCGCCCCGCTCGAAGGGATCCCAGATCCGGTGGCGTTCCGCCGTCGGCACGCCGGGGCCTTGATCGTCGACCATCAATCGAACGAGCCCGCCTCCGGTCAACCGGACCCGGATCGTCTGGCCCTCGGGCCCGTAGCGGAGCGCGTTGGAAACCAGGTTGGTGAGGATTCGCTCGACCGCGATCGGTTCGATCGCCACGGCGGAGATCTCGTCCAGGTCGGCCTCGATCCGGACCCGCCGGTCGGCGGCCGCCGGACCGAGGGCCGCGAGCGCCTCGCGGACGACCGGGGCGAGGCGGACCGGCCCCGGTTGGAACGCCGGGTCGGGACGCCGGCCCGCCCCGGCAACCGTCAGCGCGTTCTCCACCAACGCGATGGTCCGACGGGTCTCCCGCACGATCGCCGTGGCGGCGCGACTCTTGGCCACCGGTGTCGGGCGATCGAGCAGCAGGCTCTCGCCATGGAGCAGGATCTCGGTCAACGGCGTCCGCAATTCGTGGGAAATGCTGGCGAGGAACGCCTCGCGTTGGGCCATGGTACGACGGATCTGGCGGAGGAGGATCAGCGCCAGCACCGACGCCGCCAGGGAGGCCGCCAGCGCGCCCCCGAGGACCGGATATCCCGGGGGTCCCGCGGCCGCCAACATGGCCGGCAGCACCGCCGGATTCAGGGTCACCGCGAACGTGAACGGCAGGTTCGGAAACAACGGGAACGCGGCGGACGGGCCCGAGAAGCCGGGGCCATCCCGACCGACTTCGGTGGGACCGGCCAGGAGCGCCGCGGCAAATGGCAGTTCGACGGCTGGGTCGCCGGGGAACGTGGCGCGACGGACCTCGGCCACCGCCGGCCCGAAGGTGTCGGTCCACCACGACGTCATCCCGACATCGATGCCGACCAGCGCCTCCCGCCCCTCGATCCGGGTGGCCACGAAGTGGATCAGCCAGGGGCCGCCCGCGGAAAGCCCGCCGGCCGCGAAGATCTCCCGAGTCGTCCTCGGGCCGGGCCGAACGGCGCGGAGGTACTGCCACCGCGGATCGGTGGCCCGGTCGGTGGACACGGACGTGACGAACGTCCCGGTGGCCGGGATCGCGACGAACGCATACGCCCCTTCCTTGAGCGGCCCGCAGCGACAGGCCCGAAGCGAATCGGTGGCCCGCGCGATCGTCGCGAGAATCCGGGAGGGCGTCGGATGCCGCAGGTCGTGAATCGGATCGAGCAGGGACACGGCCGCCCGGTCGCCCCGGATCCCGGCGGCGGCCAGGGTCCGTTCCGCCGTCCGCCGGGCCAGCAGCTGGCCGCCGGCGTCGATCGCGGCCTGGCGGGCGCGGATGGCCTGGAGGTAACCGACACCGAGCGCCGCGGTGATCACGACGGGAAGGAACAGTCCAGTCTCGAGCAGGCGAAGCCGCGACCGGAGCGGGCCGAGCCGGGAGGCCGGGGGCTGATCAGGCATCACCCAGCTCGAACCGGTACCCGACTTTCCGAACGGTCCGGAGGTAGCGGGGCGCGGCCCCATCGAGTTCGAGTTTTCGACGCAACTCGGCCATGTGCCAGTCGACCGTGCGCGATTCGACCGCCGGATCGTAGCCCCAGACGACGTCGAGCAGCGCCCGCCGGGACCAGACCTCGTTGGGCCGCCGGAGCAGCGCCACGAGCAGGTCGTATTCCTTCGGCCGGAGATCGATGGGGCGGCCGCGGACCGTGACTTTCCGGCCGGCGGGATGCACTTCGACGGCGCCGAACCGGATCACCTCGCTGGCCAGCAGGCCGGCCCGGGAGCG
>JAEUJH010000082.1 GCA_016794825.1 Gemmatimonadota bacterium | reverse complement strand
CCGACCCGGGTTCATGGCCTGCTCGCCCGCGCCGGGTCACGCCGCGGGGCGGACCTGGGGGAGAGCCACGGACCGGAGTCGGAGGGCGTTGGCGATCACCGACACCGAACTCAGACTCATCGCCGCGCTGGCGATCATGGGTGACAGGAGCCACCCGAAGGCCGGGTAGAGCACCCCCGCCGCCACCGGCACGCCGAGCGCGTTGTAGGCAAACGAGAAGAACAGGTTCTGGCGGATGTTCTTCATGGCGGCGCGCGACAGCGCCCGGGCCCGCACGAGGCCGCGGAGATCGCCCTTGAGGAGCGTGACGCCCGCGCTCTCGATGGCGACGTCGGTGCCGGTGCCCATCGCGACGCCGACGTCCGCCAGCGCCAGCGCGGGAGCGTCGTTGACGCCGTCTCCCGCCATGGCCACCACCCGGCCCGCCTGCCGGAGCCGCTCCACGACGCGGCCCTTCTGGTCGGGCAGCACGCCCGCTTCCACTCGATCGATGCCGAGCCGCCGGGCCACGGCCTCCGCGGTGACGCGGTCGTCTCCCGTCACCATGACGATTTCGAGTCCGTCGTCGCGAAGGGCCCGCAGCACCGCGACCGCGTCGGCCCGGATCGGGTCGGCCACGGCCAGGAGGCCCGCGATCCGGCCGTCGAGGCCAACCAGCATGACGGTCTCGCCATCCTGGCGGCGCTGGGCCGCCAGGTCGGCCAGGTGCCCCACCGCCACGCCCTCGCGCTCGAGCAGTCGGGCGCTGCCCAACACCACCCGCCGACCCTCGACCGTTCCCACGACTCCCTGTCCCGTCACCGACTGGAAGTCGGCGACGGCGGGGAGTTCGAGGCCCCGGGCCGCGGCCCCGGCCACGATGGCGGCCGCCAGTGGATGCTCGCTGGCGCGCTCGACGGCCGCGGCCATCCGGAGCACCGAGTCGGCATCGAATCCGGGCAGCGGATCGACGGCCGCCAGCGACGGGCGGCCCTCGGTCAGCGTACCGGTCTTGTCGAGCAGGACCACGTCGACCTTGGCCAGGGTCTCGAGGGCCGCGGCATCCTTGAACAACACGCCCGCCATGGCACCCCGCCCCGTGGCCGCCATGACCGAGATCGGGGTCGCGAGACCGAGGGCGCACGGACAGGCGATGATCACCACCGCGATGGCGTTGATGAGGCCGTGGCTCAGCCGGGGCTCCGGTCCGACCCACCACCAGATGGCCAGCGTCCCGAGCGCCACGACGATGACCGCCGGAACGAACCAGGCCGAGATCTGATCGGCCAGTCGCTGGATCGGCGCCTTGGTCCGCTGGGCCTCGCCCACCAGGCGGACGATCTGGGCCAGGACCGAATCGGCACCCACCCGAGCGGCCCGGACCACCAGCGAGCCGGTCCCGTTGACGGTGCCGCCGGTGACCCGGCTTCCCACCGCCTTCTCCACCGGAATCGACTCGCCGCTGATCATCGACTCGTCGACCGCGGAGGCGCCCGCCTCGACGTCGCCCTCGACGGGCACTCGTTCGCCGGGACGGACCCGGACCAGGTCGCCCACGCCGATGGTCTCGAGGGGCACATCCGTCTCGGTGCCGTCGGCGGCGATCCGGCGGGCCACCTTGGGAGCCAGCCCGAGAAGGGCCTTGATGGCGCTGCTGGTCCGGCTCCTCGCCCGCAGTTCGAGGACCTGCCCCACCAGCACCAGCGTGGTGATGACGGCGGCCGCCTCGAAGTAGACGTGGGGCGCGCCGCCCATGCCGCGGTAGGCCGGCGGGATCAGGTCGGGAGCCACCCCGGCCACGATCAGCGCCAGCGTACTGGCTCCCCACGCCGCCCCGATGCCGAGGGCGATCAGGGTGAACATGTTGAGGTTACGGGTCCGGACCGAATGCCAGCCGCGGTGGAAGAAGGGGCGCCCGCCCCAGAGCACCACGGGCGTGGCCAGGACCGCGCTCGTGAGCGCG
>JAEUJH010000757.1 GCA_016794825.1 Gemmatimonadota bacterium | reverse complement strand
TGGCGCTCGGAATCGGTCTCAACACGGCGGTCTTCTCGGCGCTCGACGCCCTGCTCTTCCGGCCGCTTCCGGGGGCCCGGGACGCCGACCAGATCGTCCGCCTCTATCGCAGTTGGCCCGGGCAGGAGTTCGGCTCGAACTCGGTCCCCCATTTCTTCGACGTCCGGGAGCGGAGCCGCGGCACCTTTTCGGACGTGGCGGCGTGGGGATTCGCCCCGATGAACCTGGCGGCCGGTGGGCAACCCCAGCTGATCTTCGCCCAGGTCGCCTCGGCCAACTTCTTTTCGCTGCTGGGCGTTCGCCCGCTGCTGGGTCGGACCTTCGTGCCGGCGGAGGACAGCGGGCGCCGGGCCCACCCGGTGGTGGTCCTGAGTCACGCGGGCTGGGTCCAGCACTTCGGCGCCGACTCCGGCGTCGTCGGCAAGCCGCTCCTCCTCAACGGCGAGACCTACACGGTGGTGGGCGTCACGCCGGAGGGGTTTCGGGGCGGGTTGCCACTGGTGAGCCCGGCCCTCTGGGCCCCCCTCACCCAGCTCGATCACCTCGAGCCGGGCGATTCGGCCTGGGTCCGGCGCGGTAACAACAGTCTCCAGGTGCTGGCCCGGCTCGCCCCGGGGGTTTCGGCCGAACGCGCCGAGGCCGCCATGGGCACCCTGATGGGCGAGTTGCGCCGGATCTACCCGGACGAGTACGAGAAGAGCGGGATCACGGTGGTCCCGGAGTCGGAGGCCGGCATCCACCCGATGTTCAAGACCGCCCAGGTCGGGCTCAGCGCGGTGGTCATGGCCGTCGTCGTCATGCTGCTGCTGATCGCCTGCGTCAACGTGGCCAACCTGATGCTGGCGCGGGCGCGGGATCGGTCGCGCGAAATGGCGGTTCGGCTCAGCATCGGGGCGGAGCGGCGGGTCCTGATCCGGCAGCTGCTGACCGAGAGCCTGGTGCTCGCGACCGTGGCCGGCGGCGCCGGCCTGCTGGTGGCGTGGTGGGCCATCGGGATCGCCAACCGGGCGGTGACGTCGCTGCCCGCGATGTTCCAGCTCTCGCCCGACCTCCGGATCAGCCCGCTGGTGCTCGGCTTTACGTTAGGCGTTTCCGTGGTGACGGGCGTCCTCTTCGGCCTGGCGCCGGCGCTCCAGGCCACCCGACCCGACCTCATTCCCGCGCTCAAGGGCGAGGCGCCCGCGGGCACCGGCCGGTCGCGGATGAGCCGGGGCCTGGTGGTGGCGCAGATGGCGCTGTCGATCATCCTGCTCGCGTCGGCCGGTCTCTTCCTGGAGAACCTCCAGGCGGCCACCCGGATGAACAAGGGCTTCCAGAGCGAGAACCTGATCGCCGCCGATGTCGACCCCGGCCGGCAGGGCTACTCGCGGAACCGGACCGAGCAGTTCTACCGGCAGCTCGAGGAGCGGCTCCGGACCATGCCGAACGTCGCCAGCGTCGGGTTCGCCAACACGCTGCCGCTCTCGGTCGCCACCAGCGACTGGGGGATTTCGATTCCGGGCTACGAGCCCGCGCCGAACGAGAGCATGTCGATCTACGTCTCGATCGTGGCGCCGGGCTTCTTCGAGGCCCTCGGCGTCCCGATCATCCGCGGCCGGGCCTTTTCGGCCCAGGACGACACGCTCGCGGTCCGCGGGATCGTGATCAACCAGCGCTTTGCCGAGCGGTTCTGGCCGGGCCAGGATCCGATCGGCCGCACGGTGCGGGTCGGGTCGCGCGATCACACCGTCATCGGCCTGACGCCCACGGGCAAGTACGTCCGTCTGGGCGAGAGCCCCACGGCCTACATGTATCTGGCCCAGGCCCAGCACTGGACCAGCGGGATGACGATCCTGGTGCGGACCAACGGCGATCCGGTCAGCGCCATCCCCGGTTTGATGCGGGAGGTCTCGGCCCTCGATCAGACCCTGCCCCTGGCCAACGTCCAGACGATGACCGACCGGATGGGCCTGGCGTTCCTCCCCGCCCGGCTGGCCGCCACAGTCCTCGGCGTCTTCGGGCTCCTCGGGCTGGTCCTCGCGTCGCTCGGCGTCTACGGCGTGATGTCGCACGCGGTGGCACAGCGCAACCGGGAGATCGGGATCCGGCTGGCCATTGGCGCCGCCGGCGCGGCGGTGGTCCGCCTGCTGATGCGGGACGGGATGACGCTGGTGGGTATCGGCATCAGCCTGGGACTGGCGGGCGCCGCGCTGGGCGCGCGGTTGATGAGTGGAATGCTCTACGGGAGCAGCGCCAACCCGCTCGTGTTCGGCGCCGTTCCGTTGGTCCTCGGCGCGGTCGCGGTCCTGGCGATCTGGATTCCGGCGCGCCGCGCCGCCCGGGTCAACCCGGTCGTCGTTCTCCGGCAGGACTGACCGGACTCGACCAGACCCTCGATGCCTTGAGCCTCCTGGGCGCGGCCACCGTCACCAGGACGGCTGCGCGATTGCCCCCGGGTCAACCCGGGCCGGGGCCGGGCACCGTTGCCGTCCGGATCGCTCGGGCGGCGGCATCGATGCGCTCGGTGTAGCGCCGAATGCCCGCCTCCACCGCCCCCGCCGCCGCCGTTGCCGCCGACAGGTCGGGCCGGTCCTCGACCGCCCGCCGCAGATGGGGAAACGGATTCACGCCCGTGCGACTGTAGAGCCCCGTGGTTCCCTGGACCACGTGGCGATTGTGGCGTCGGGTGGGCGGCGGATCCGGATCGAGCAGCCGCTGCTCCGCCGATTGGAGGATCCGGTTCGCTTCGGCGAGCGCGCCCCAGCGCGCCGGCCCCTGACGCGACAGTCGGTCCACGGCGCTGGCCGCCGAGTCGAACCGCGCGGCGGCAAGGGCCAGGTCGTCGACGGCGCGGCGGACCGGGCCCAGGTTCAGATCCCGGAGCGCCGGGTTGCCCCGCGCCAGCCGATCGATGTCGTCGAGCTGACCATGCCAGGTGGCGGGAATGGTCGAGAACACGAACGGCAGCAGCGGCGCGTCGGCAAACCGCAGGGCAATGGTGGC
>JAEUJH010000921.1 GCA_016794825.1 Gemmatimonadota bacterium | reverse complement strand
GGAGTCGAACCCGCACCCCGTGAGGGACAGGATCCTAAGTCCTGCGCGTCTGCCAGTTTCGCCACGTTCGCGGGGTGGGACCCAAAAACAGTACAACCTCCCGCGCGCTCGCGCGAGAGGTTGTTTCTACCTGCAACTCGGTGCTGCGGTCAGTCCACTCGGAGCCGAAGCAGTTCCTGGCGGGCTCGAACCGCTTCGGCCTCGATGGCGGCCAGCAAGTCGAGGGCGCCGTCGGTCGAACCGGCCCGGGCGTTGGCCTCGAGCTGGCCGCACAAACCCGACAACAGCACCGCCCCAACCGTCCCGGAGCTTCCCTTGAGCGCGTGCGCGGCCGACTTGATGGTGGGCGCCGCGCCCGACGCGATCGCCTTCCGGAGCTGTTCGATCCGGCCGGGCAGGTCGGCCAGGAAGACATCGATGAACTCGGTGACGACGTCGGGCTGACCCTCCTCCTGGAGGACGCGATAGCTGTCGAGCACCGATTCGTCGACGGTCATTCTGGCTTCCACGGTCATCGGAAATCCCCGGATCCGGTTCGTCTCCTTCCTAGGATCGGCAGGGGCTCCGATTTCTTGAGTGATGCATTAGATTCGTCACCCCATAAGTGGTTGTTTGACTTTGACTTCCAACGGCGGATGACAGTGATGCAGATCACATTTCGGAGGCTGGCCTGGGGCTTGGCGGGAGCGGCGGCATTGCTCGCTACGGGCTGCGAGCGGGCGGATCCGCGGCTCGAGAACCTGTCGACCGGGATTTCCAAGGACAGCGTCATCAGCGCCATGGAGGGCGATCAGCCGAAGCGCATCGACCCCTACCTGATCGACGGGCTTTACATCGAGGCCATGCTCTACCCGAAGAAAGGCAAGACGGACTCGGTCAGCCTGACCGATCGGAAGATGAGTCCGGTGGTGGTGATCAACGGGAAGCTGGCCGGCTGGGGGTGGCCGTTCTGGGATTCGGTGGCCTCGTCCAAGAACATTCCGGTGGCCCCGAAGGGCAAGTAAGCCCAGCCTGGCGGAACCGGTACCAAGACAACGGGGTCCCCACGTCGATCGCGGGGACCCCGTCGGTTTTGGGGGCTGGGAGGCTTACTTGACCTTGACCCGAACGACTCGGGACGCCGGCTTGTCGTTCCGAACCGGGGTCAGCACGGTCAGGGAGAGAACCTCGCCAGCCCGGGCGGCCCGGATCGCGGCGCGGAGGTCGGCCTCGGTGCGGATGGCCTTGCCCTCGACCGCGGTGATGATGTCGAACCCGCCATCCGACTGGGCCGTGAGCAGGCCGTCCGCCGGTCCGTACGGGTCGACCGATTCGACCACCACGCCGCGGACGCCGGTCGGAAGGCCGAGTTCCCGCGCGGCTTCCGAGGTCACCCCGGTGACCCCGACGCCGAGCCGCTCCTTGACCTCGCTCGACGACTCTTCCGGCGCCGGTTCGGTCGAGTCTTCCTCGCCGCCGCGGGCCGCCAGCCGGGTCGGCTCGCCCTGGGCGATCAACCGGATGTTGTACACCTTCCGGGCGCCACCCTTCCGGGCCACCTCGACCTTGACGACCTCGCCGGGCTTCCGGAAGCCGACCAGCTGCTGCAGCTGCGCGGTGTAGTCGACCCGCTGGCCGTCGATCGTGACGACGATGTCGCCCTCCTGCAGCCCGGCGTTCTTGGCCGGCGACCCGTCGACGAACTCGTTGATCTTGACGCCGTAGATCTCGTCGAGGTTGGCCCACTCCGCGTCCTCGGAGGTGGCGTCGGTGACCAGGACGCCGAGCGCGGCTCGCTCGACCTTGCCCTTGGTGATCAGCTGATCCATGACCTGCTTGGCGAGATCGATCGGAATCGCGAAGGCGTAGCCGGCGCTCACCCCGGTCGGGCTGTAGATGGCGGAGTTGATCCCGATGACTTCACCGCGGACGTTGAGCAGCGGCCCGCCCGAGTTGCCCCGGTTGATCGCGGCATCGGTCTGGAGGAAGTCCTGGATCGAGAGCTGCTGGTAGCCGGGCAGGGGCAACCGGCCCCGCCCCTTGGCGCTGATGATCCCCGAGGTGACGGTAAAGCTCAGGTTTTCCGACAGCGGGTTGCCGACCGCCAGCACCCACTCGCCGACTCGGGCTTCCGCGCTGGCCCCGAGGGCGGCGGGCTTGAAGGTCAGGCCGCGCTTGGGCTCGATCTTGATGACGGCGACGTCGGTGTTCGGATCGGTGCCCACCACCTTGGCGGTGAACTCGTGCCGATCGAGGAGCCGCACGGTGACCCGGTCAGCGCCGTCGACGACGTGATTGTTGGTCAGGATGTACCCGTCTTCCGAGACGATGAACCCGGAGCCGGCGCCGGTCTCGACCTGCGGCTGATTGCGGTTCCGCCGGGGGGTCCCGAAGAACTGATCGAACCCGGGCGGCACCGCCGAACGCCGGTCGGCCTCTTTTTCGGTTCGCCGGGCCACGATGTAGACCACGCTGGGCCGGACCTGCTCCGCCACGTTCGCGAACGCGTCGGACAGGGTGACCAGCGGGAGCGCGCCCCCGTTGACCGTTGCCGCCGGGGTGGCTTGCGACACCGACGCCGGAATGGCCTTGGCCTCCGGCTTCCGGTTCTGGGCCAACGACGTGGTGGGGAGATCGAGCAGGCCGGCGAACAACAGGCCGAGGACGAACGCGAGTCCAACCAGACCGCCGAACTTGAGCCAATTCAACGACCGAACCGACATAGTCTCGAGCTGCTCCGGGCCGTGGCGCCT
>JAEUJH010000751.1 GCA_016794825.1 Gemmatimonadota bacterium | reverse complement strand
CGAGAACAACGACCCGACCCGGCGCCTCATGGTGGTGATCAACTACAACAACGACATCGGCGACTACATGGAGTGGTCGGGTCAGGGCTGGTGGCCGGTGAACATCACCAACGAAGCCTACAAGTTCGCCATCAACTACCTCGTCTACGGCCTGACCCACTGACGCTCACAGGGCCGCCACGACCAGGTACCGCGCGAGCCGTCCGATCGTCATGGCAACGAGCACCGCCAGCCAGTTGAGCCGGAGCCACCCGGCGCCCAGGGCAATCGCGTCGCCGACGACGGGCAGGAACGCGACGGCGGTGGCGAGCGGCCCGTACCGTTCCAGCCACCGGAGGGCCCGCGGGTCGAGCCGGTCGCGAGTCCGGGCCGGCACCAGTCGGCCGAGGGTGTAGGTCGTCATCCCGCCAAGGGTGTTCCCGACCGTGGCAACGGCCACGGCCGTCGCCTCGAGCCCGGGATTCAGAGCCAGGAATCCGAACAGGACGGCCTCGGACGAGAACGGGACGACGGTGGCCGCCAGGAAGCTCGCGAGAAAGACCGCCCCCAAGCCGCCGAGCGGCCCGATCCCGCTCGATTCGACGATCACCGCGGAGCCTCGGCGCTCACGCCGGAAGCCGGTGCAGCATCCGTTCGCGAATGAGCGCCGGGTTCCGGAACAGGAACACGAGGAGCATCCCGGCGGCAAAGCCCCCGGCGTGCGCCCAGAAGGCAACCCCGCCGGATTCCCGCGCCAGGGCCGGAATGCCCCCGATCAGTTGGAGCAGGAACCAGTAGCCAAGCATCAGGAACGCCGGCACCGCGATCCGGGTGATGAAGATGCCGAGGAACACCAGCATGTGGACTCGGACGCGCGGATAGAGAACGATGTACGCCCCCATCACGCCGCTGATGGCCCCGGACGCTCCCACCATCGGGATGGCGCTGTCGGGATTGATGGCCGCCTGGGTGCCGGCGGCCAGGATGCCGGTGGCCAGGTAGAACAGGAGGAAGCGGAGCCGCCCCATCGAGTCCTCGACGTTGTTGCCGAAGACCCAGAGGAACCAGAGGTTGCCGATGAGGTGGAGCCAGCCGCCGTGCATGAACATCGACGTGACCGGCGAGAGCCACGCGGTCGGCGAGCCGGTCTGGCAGGGGAACGGTCCCATCGACACCGGGGTGCCGACCGGCAACCGACCGAGGACCTCGCCCGGAATCAGGCCCAGTTCGCAGATCGACGCCGAGAGCCGCGGTTCGGTTCCCATGCCCTGGATCAACACCCACACGGCCGCGTTGAGCCCGATCAGGAGCAGGGTGACGTACGGCGTCCGCAGGGTCGGATTGTCGTCCTTGTACGGGAACATCCGGGGAATATACGACCTCGGCCCCGGGGCGCCGGGCTGTGTGGCACCGGGCCCACGAGCCGTGGCCGCGGGGAAGACCCGCGGCTAGATTGGGCCCGCATCCCAGGGACCCCTTTACGAGGCGTCATGTCCATCGCCCGCTCGATCCTGCTCAAGGCTGCCGAGAGCCCGTGGCTTGCCCGCCAGATGTCGGAGCGGGCCTTTTCCCGCCGCGCCATCAAGAAGTTCATGCCCGGCGAGGAGCTGGAAGACGCCCTCGGCGCCGCCCGGATTCTGGCCGCCCAGGGCCAGGGCACCATCCTGACCCAGCTGGGCGAGGCGCTCGGATCCCTGAGTGAGGCCGATCAGGTCCGCGA
>JAEUJH010000750.1 GCA_016794825.1 Gemmatimonadota bacterium | reverse complement strand
CGAGAACAACGACCCGACCCGGCGCCTCATGGTGGTGATCAACTACAACAACGACATCGGCGACTACATGGAGTGGTCGGGTCAGGGCTGGTGGCCGGTGAACATCACCAACGAAGCCTACAAGTTCGCCATCAACTACCTGGTCTACGGCCTGACCCACTGACGCTCACAGGGCCGCCACGACCAGGTACCGCGCGAGCCGTCCGATCGTCATGGCGACGAGCACCGCCAGCCAGTTGAGCCGAAGCCACCCCGCGCCCAGGGCAATCGCGTCGCCGACGACGGGCAGGAACGCGACGGCCGTGGCGAGCGGCCCGTAGCGTTCCAGCCACCGGAGGGCCCGCGGGTCGAGCCGGTCGCGAGTCCGGGCCGGCACCAATCGACCGAGGGTGTAGGTCGTCATCCCGCCAAGGGTGTTCCCGACCGTGGCAACGGCCACGGCCGTTGCCTCGAGCCCGGGCTTCAAGGCCAGGAATCCGAACAGGACGGCCTCGGACGAGAACGGGACGACGGTGGCCGCCAGGAAGCTCGCGAGAAAGACCGCTCCCAGACCGCCGAGCGGCCCGATCCCGCTCGATTCGACCATCACCGCGGAGCCTCGGCGCTCACGCCGGAAGCCGGTGCAGCATTCGTTCGCGAATGAGCGCCGGATTCCGGAACAGGAACACGAGCAGCATCCCGGCGGCAAAGCCTCCGGCGTGCGCCCAGAAGGCAACCCCGCCGGATTCCCGCGCCAGGGCCGGAATGCCCCCGATCAGCTGGAGCAGGAACCAGTAGCCGAGCATCAGGAACGCCGGCACCGCGATCCGGGTAATGAAGATGCCGAGGAACACCAGCATGTGGACTCGGACGCGCGGGTAGAGAACGATGTACGCCCCCATCACGCCGCTGATGGCCCCGGACGCCCCCACCATCGGGATGGCGCTGTCGGGATTGATGGCCGCCTGGGTGCCGGCGGCCAGGATGCCGGTGGCCAGGTAGAACAGGAGGAAGCGGAGTCGCCCCATCGAGTCCTCGACGTTGTTGCCGAAGACCCAGAGGAACCAGAGGTTGCCGATGAGGTGGAGCCAGCCCCCATGCATGAACATCGACGTGACCGGCGAGAACCACGCGGTCGGCGAGCCGGTCTGGCAGGGGAACGGTCCCATCGACACCGGCGTGCCGACCGGCAACCGACCGAGGACCTCGCCCGGAATCAGGCCCAGTTCGCAGATCGATGCCGAGAGCCGTGGTTCGGTTCCCATCCCCTGGATCAACACCCACACGGCCGCGTTGAGCCCGATCAGGAGCAGCGTGACGTACGGCGTCCGCAGGGTCGGATTGTCGTCCTTGTATGGGAACATCCGGGGAATATACGACGCCTGCCGCGGGCGCCGTGGCCGCGAGGGAGGCCCGCGGCTAGATTGGGGCCGCATCCCAAGGGACCCCTTTCGAGTCATGTCCATCGCCCGCTCGATCCTGCTCAAGGCTGCCGAGAGCCCGTGGCTTGCCCGCCAGATGTCGGAGCGGGCCTTTTCCCGCCGCGCCATCAAGAAATTCATGCCCGGCGAGGAGCTGGAAGACGCCCTCGGCGCCGCCCGGATTCTGGCCGCCCAGGGCCAGGGCACCATCCTGACCCAGCTGGGCGAGGCGCTCGGATCCCTGAGTGAGGCCGATCAGGTCCGCGATCACTACCTCCAGGTCTTCCAGCAGATCAAGGCGCGGGGCCTCCCGACCTGGATCTCGATCAAACCGACCCAGCTCGGCATCGACCAGTCGCTCGAGACCTGCCGGCAGCACCTCTTTGCCCTGGCCCAGGCCGCCAGCGACACCGGGTCCTCGCTCTGGATCGACATGGAGGACCACACCTATGTCGACCGGACTCTCGACCTCTATCGGTCGGTCCGGACCCGCCACGAGCGGATCGGACTGGCCCTGCAGTCGTACCTGTTCCGGACCCCGAAGGACGTCGCCGCCCTCCTCGACGTGAAGCCGTGGATCCGGCTGGTGAAGGGCGCGTACAAGGAACCCGCCACGGTGGCGTTCCCGGCCAAGAGGGACGTCGACCTGGCGTTCTACGACGTATCGCTCCAGTTGCTCGAGGCCGCCAAGGCGGGCACGGCCCTGCCGATCTTCGGGACCCACGACATTCCGCTGGTCCGCCGC
>JAEUJH010000738.1 GCA_016794825.1 Gemmatimonadota bacterium | reverse complement strand
AGGCCTCGGCAAAGGACACTTCGGGAAGCCGGGTCAGCGGATCGCCCAGGTTCTGCTGGACGAACGGGCTGCGCCGGACCTCCTCCCAGGCGTCGCTCGCGAGCCGGATCGCGGCGCCGAAGTCGGGCGGTGGGGTCATCGAGTCAGCTGGTCCGTTGGTGGAAGCGGCGCGGTGGCCTGGCGGACTCGCCGCCAAACACCTTCACGGTGTGGAAGGCGATCATGGAGGGCCTCTGCGTCGTTCCCAATAAATGAGACGATGGTGTTGGTTTTGAGTCACCTACACTATTGCGTCGGCGGGCGCCACGCAACCAGCGGCCGTTAGCGCCGGGCCGGGCCCGCGCGGCTGACCGGCGGGCACCCCCGATCGACCACGGGTCCTGGTCGTGGCGCGCCTCGGGACGACACCGTACCTTCCCGGGAGGTGCCTCGGGTCAGGCTCTTCCCCATCGACCGCCGATCAGAATGGACTCGCCGCCCCCCTCGACCGTGACGGGCCTCCTGTTGGCGCTCAACCAAGGCGACCGATCGGCCTTGAACGAGCTGCTGCCCCTCGTGTACGGGGAGCTGAAGCGCCTGGCCACGGCCCAGCTGCGCCGCGAAGGACCGCATCACACCCTGGGGCCGACGGCCCTGGTCCACGAAGCCTACTTGAGGCTGGTCGACCAGCAGGGCGCCACGTACCGGAGTCGGGCTCACTTCTTCAGCGTGGCCGCCATGGCGATGCGCCGAATCCTGATCGACTACGCCCGTCGGCGGCGGGCCGCCAAGCGGGATGGTGGCGTCGCCGTGACGCTGGGCGAATCGCTGGCGAGCAGGGTCGACCCGATCGACGAGATGCTGTTCGTGGACCAGGCGTTGGAACGGCTCGCCGCCCTGAGCCCCCGTCAGGCGCGCCTGGTCGAACTCCGGTACTTCGCGGGTCTCACCACGGAAGACGCGGCGGCCGCGCTGGAGATCTCCGAGGCCACGGCCAAGCGCGACTGGGTGGCGGCCCGCGCCTGGCTGCTCCGTGAGTTGAGCGAAGCCGAACCCGGCCGGGCGTGACGATGCCCGATCGCCTGAGCCCTTCCGCCGCGGGTTTGCGCGAACGTTCGGTATGACCCGTCCTGACGCCGACCGCTGGGCCCGGCTGACCGATTCGCTCGAGTTGGTTCACGCCGCCGCATCCGCCGACGACCGATCGGCGCTGCTCGACCGGCTCCGTCGCGACCAGCCGGAGTTGTTTCCGGAATTGGAGGGGCTGCTCGCCGCCTTGGCGACCGGGGGTGACCGATTCGAGCGCGGGGCGCCCCTGGTCGAGACGTTCGCCGACCTCCCTGACACCGCTTCGATCCGGCCGGGGGCGGCCGTGGGGCCCTACCAGCTGATCCGTCGAATCGGCGCCGGCGGAATGGGGGAGGTGTACGAGGCCGTCCGCGCCGACGACTTCGCCAAGCGGGTGGCCCTGAAACTGGTCCACGCCGCGGGACTGGAGCGGTCGGTCGAGCGATTCCGTCAGGAGCGGCGAATCCTGGCGCGGCTCGACCACCGGAACATCGCCACCTTGTTCGACGGCGGCACCACCGACGACGGTCGGTTGTACTACGCGATGGAATTCGTCGAGGGCGGCCCCATCACCGACGTCTGCCGCGCCCGCGGCGCCGACATCCGGGAACGGGTCGGCCTGATTCGTCAGGTGCTGACCGGGCTCGAGTACGCCCACCGGAATCTGGTGGTCCACCGCGATCTCAAACCCGCCAACATTTTCGTGGCCTCCGACGGGACCGTGAAGCTGCTGGACTTCGGGATCGCCAAGGTCCTCGGGGATTCCGACTCGGAGGAGACCCGACCGGCCGATCGCTTTCTCACCCCCGCGTATGCCAGTCCGGAGCAATTGCGGGGCGAACCCGCCACCACCGCGAGCGACGTGTACGCCGTAGGGCTGGTCCTCTACGAACTCCTGGCCGGCATCCGTCCCGACCGGGGAGTCACCGGGTCGACTGACCCGAAGCTGACGCCCCCGAGCGAGATCAACCGGGCCGCGGCGGCGGCGCTTCGCGGCGACCTGGACACCATCGTCGCCGCGGCCCTTCACGACGAACCGGACCGCCGCTACGGCTCGGCGGCCGCGATGAACGCCGATCTCGACCGCTGGGCTCGGGGCCTCCCCATCACCGCGCGGCACGATTCGATCGGGTATCGGGCCGGCAAGTTCGTTCGACGGCACCGGGCCGCCACGGCCGCCGCGTTGACGGCAGCGATCGCCGCCACGGCCGGGGTGGTCGCCACCCTCGAGCAATCGCGGGTGGCGGCGCTCGAGCGCGACCGGGCCGAACGGGAGGTGGCGCGGAGCGCCCGGGTCACGGCCTACCTGAGCGGGATGCTCCGGGCAGCCGACCCTCGCGGCGACGGCCGAGAAACCACGGTAGCCGAGGCGCTCGACAGCGCCGCCGCTCGGGCAACTCGTGAACTCGCCGCCGAGCCCGAGATCCTCGCCTCGGTGCTCTCCAGTATCGGCCAGAGCTATCTCGGGCTGGGGCGGCTCGACGACGCGGATCGGGCGCTCGGAACCGCGCTCGACCTCCACCGGTCCGGGGGCGACCGCGCGGGCCCGGCCCTGGCCACCGCCCTGGCCGACCTCGCGCGAGTCCGCGCCGAGCGGGGTGACGCGGTCGCCGCCGAGTCGCTGTTCCGTGCCTCGCTGGCCGCCCAGCCCGGTGACAGCGCGGCCCTGGCCCGAATCCTCAACGATCTGGGCGACGTCCTCCAGTACCGCGGCGACCTCGTCGAGGCGGAAGCGACTCACCGCCGAGCCCTGGCCATTCGAGAGCGGATCCTCGACTCGCTCCACCCCGACATCGCCGCGAGCTTCCACAATCTCTCGGTCGTGCTGACCCAACGGGGTGACCCCGGCGAAGGCGAACGTTTGGAGCGCGAGGCCCTCCGTCGGATCGAAGCCGCCGTCGGGCCGGATCATCCCGACGTGGCCGTCGGGTTGTCGGCCCTGGCCTTCCTCGTCGAAGAGCGGGGCCAATTCGACGAAGCCGAGGCCCTCTATCGCCGAGTCCTCCGAATCCGGGAGCGGGCCCTGGGCCCCGATCATCCCGAGTTTCTCGGGGCCCTCAATCGCCTGGGATACCTTCAACTGGAGCGCGACCGACCGGACAGCGCGCTAGCCCTCGCGACCCGCGTCCTCGCCGCCCGAGGTGCGGGACTTCCCGATGCCCATCCGATGGTGGCGAGCACCCTCGTTCTCGCGGGGCGGGCCCACCTGGCGCGGGGAAACCCGGTGGCGGCCGAGGCCGCGCTGGCCGAGGCCCTCCGCCTGCGCCGAGCCTCCCTGCCAGCGGACCACTGGTTGATCGCCGCGGCCGAGACGTTTCTGGCCGAGGCGAGTCATCGCCTCGGGCGACAGGAGGAGGCGCTTCGCCTCGCCACCCGAAGTCACGCCGGCTTGTTGGCTGGACGCGGACCCGACCACAGCCTGACTCGCGACGCCGCCAGGCGCCTGGCCCGGATCCAGGGGCGACGCCCGGAGTAGCCCCGCCCTTCCCGGTGCGGCGGACCGGGCCCGGATCGCCGGTGAGCCCCTCGTCCCCGGTCTTGCGCGAACCCCAGTGACCACCTTCCTGGGGAACGCGCCATGCGACACCGAATCATTCTTCTCGGCTTGGGACTGGCGGCGATCGGCTGCGGAGGCGATTCGGTCGCCCCACCGCCGCCGAACCCGCCCCCGCCCCCGCCCCCGGCGGCCCCCGCCGCGATGACGATCCAGGCCGGCGACCAGCAAGAGGCGGTGCCCGGGTATCCCGTGGCGGTCCGCCCCGCCGTCCGGATCACCGACGCGCAGGGCAACGGTTTCCCCGGCGCGTCGGTGACCTTCGCCGTGGATACGGGGGGAGGACGGATCGAGGGTCCGGCGGCGATCACGGACGCCAACGGCGTCGCGACCGCGGGCCCCTGGACCCTCGGCCCCATCGAGGGCGCCAATCGGCTTCGGGTGACGAGCGGCACGCTGCCACCCGTCACCCTGACGGCCACGGGCCGGATTCCGCGCGGAACCGTGCCCACGGTCGACCGGACGGTCACCGTGGTGCTGCCGTCCGGTACCGTCGCGCCCGCCTCCCTGCGAGCGGTCGTCACGCACGGGAGCGTTCCCCTCGACGACCGACTCACCTTCACCCTGCCCTTCTTCGACGAGGGCCCCCAGCTGGCGGTGATCCAGAACCAGGCGGGCGATCCGCTGCTGATGGGCTTCATCGACGGGGCCAATCGGGTCATCTCGGCCCGGACCACGGCGGAGGCCCTGCTGTTCTACGACCTGGGCGCGTTCCGGATTCCGGGTCCCGCGGCCCGACCCGCGGCACTGGCCGGGCTCCGGGCGTTAGGCAGCGAACTCGCCCCCCTGGTGACCGCCATCACCCAGGCGTGGGCCTCCGGTCCCACGGCGCCGATCCTGCTGGCCGACGCGGTCACCACCGCGCGAGGCCAGGTTCGTCAGGCGCTCCGCGCCGCGGCCCCGAGCGGGCCGGCCCTGACCACCCGGGTGTCGCCCACCGGAGCCCGGAGCGGGATCGACGTCGCCGACACGCTCTGGCAGCATATCCGGGTCGCCAACTGGTACCGCCGCCGAGTCGTGGCATTCGTCGACCGAACCGGCTACATCCCCTCGACCGGCGGCGCCCCGATCCCGTCGCCCCAGGCGGGAACCGCGACCAGGGTAGGCTCGGTCAACGGGCTCCAGAACGTCGCCGGAGGATTCTTCGACATCGTCACCGGCAACCTGGCCTGGCAGCCGGTGGTTCCGCCGCCGATCCCGACGCCGGTCGCGCCGGTCGACGCCCGGCGAACCGACTACCGGGTGATCGTGGTCGGGCCCGGCAAGCCCTCGGCGCTCTACGGGTCGCTCACGGCGGAGCAGCGTGCGGCCCAGGTAGATGCCTCCCTCGAGACCGTGGTCCTCGACCTGGTGCTGCCCTTGCTGGCCACCACCGTCAAGGGCCTCAACGCCATCGACAGCTACTTCGGGCACCCCCAGGGGCTCGCCAAGCTCGAGAACTTCCTCGACCTGCTCCCCGCGCAGGTCGTCGACAAGGCGATCGATGGCGAGGTGGAGGCGGCTGCGTTCGAAACCGTCAAGCTCCTGATCAACCATCGACCGACCCGCGACGCCCTCTTCGACCTGATCCTCGACGCCATGGCCAAACAGGGGATCAACAACCCGGGTGCCCTGGTGCAGGCCAATGCCAGCCTGACGCGGGTGTTGACGGTTCTGGACATCGTGGCGGGCGCCACCGACGGCGCCGCGGTCGCGCTCCAGATCGCCGGCTCGTTCCAGGTCGAGTCCTGGGACGTCCAGGTCAATCCCTCCAAGGTCAAGATCCCCGAGGGCGACGTGACGATCGGACTGAGCGATCTGCAGTTGCTTCACGTCACCGTCCTGGACGCCTCGAGCGCCGGGAGCGGTACGCCGACCTTCGAGTACCAGTGGACGACCACGGGACAGTTCGGCAAGCTGACCGCCTCGGGAACGGCGCCAACGAACCAGCTGGTGACCCGCACCGACGTCGTCACCTATCGACCCAACCTGTCCAGCTTCGGTACCGATCGGGTGATCGTGGAAGCGTTCGTCGTCGGAGCCGGGCCGCGACAGTCGATCGGCGCCGACACCGTGACCGTCGAAGTCGTCCGCGGCGAGATCCTCCTGGTTCCGCGACGAGTCTCTCTCAAGGACGGCGAGCGTCACACCTTCACCACCCGGGTCGAGGATGCCCGACTCATCGGCGGCGTGCTTTCCTATCGCTGGAGCACCAGCGGCAAGTTCGGCGGCTTCAGCTCGCTGCAAAACGGATTCGAGACCGCCACCGATCAAGCCACCTGGGTCGCCCGATCGAGCACCGACGGGAGCGACCAGATCACCGTGGAGGTCTTCAGCACCCAGAACGCGGTCCGGACGTTCCTCGGCCGGGCGACGGCAACGGTCAAGGTCGAGAAGCGCCGCTCGATCGTCTTCGGGACCGCCACCCTGACCTCGGTATCCTTCCCCTCGGGCAACCGGACCAGGATCTGCGCCGTATACTACGCCGACATCCCGCTGGTTCAGGGTGCCAAGAGATACGTCGTTCGGGGGTATGGCTTCAACGATCCGCTGCACTACGGGAAGCAGTTCTCCTTCACGGCCACGGTGCCGCTTCCCACCCATGTTCCGTGCAGCGGGGCCGGTTGGGGCATCAACGGAGCGGTCGGCAACGTGTATCGCCACCTCCTCACCGGTCTCTCGTTCGACGCCGCCAACCCGGCCAACACCGGGCAGATGGCGGCCCGGTTCGCGGGGCTCGTCATCGAAGTGGAAGTCGAATACTGACTCCGGGGCCGGGCGGCCCGCCGCCTGCTGGCGCGACCAACCTCTGCGCCACGGGCGGCCCGCCCCGCCCGATGAGGGGTCGCGGCGGGCGAGCCGGGGCTGGCGCGCGGACCCTAGTACGTGGCGCCCGGGAGGACGCCAGTGGTGACGCGCGGGAGTTCGGCCTCGGCGTCGGCCGGATGGGAGGGCCACTCGTCGGCCTGCATCAGCTTGTTGGAGGCATTGAGCGCCGCCACCTTGTAGCACTCCGCCAGGGTCGGATAGTTGAACACCGTCCGCAGGAAGTAGTCGAGCCCGCCGCCCAGACCGATGACGGTCTGGCCGATGTGGAGCAGCTCGGTGGCGCCGGTTCCGATGATGTGGACCCCGAGCAGCCGCCGGTCCTCCCGCGAAAAGAGCAGCTTGAGCAGGCCGTCGCCATCGCCCAGGATCTGGCCCCGGGCAATTTCCCGATACCGGGCAATCCCCACCTCGTAGGGCACCTTCCGCTCGGTCAGGACGTGCTCCGGCTCGCCCACCATCGAGATTTCCGGAATGGCGTAGATCCCGATCGGAAAATGGGGGGCCATCGGATGGGCCGGCGCGCCGAGCGCGTGACAGGCCGCCAGGCGACCCTGCTCGCTCGAGGTGGCCGCCAAGCTGGGATAGCCGATCACGTCGCCCGCCGCGTAGATGTGCGGCACGCTGGTCCGGAACCGTTCGTCCACCACCAGCCGGCCCCGGTCGTCCGGCTCCAGCCCCGCCCGCCCCAGCTGGAGCTCGTCCGTGGCGCCGACCCGGCCCACCGAAAAGAGCACCATGTCGGCCACGATCCGCTTGCCCGACTCGAGCAGGACCCCGACCTTCCGCCCCTCGATGACCTCGAGCTTCTCGACCGCTTCCTTGGGCCGGAAGGTCACCTTCCGACGGCGCATCTGGTGGATCAGTTCGTCGGTAATCTCATGATCGAGGAATTCGAGCGGCCGCTCCCGCCGATCCACCACCGTGACCTCGACCCCGACGGCCGCGAACATCGAGGCATACTCGATCCCGATCACCCCGGCGCCGACCACCACCAGGGTCCGCGGAATCTTCTGCAGGCAGGCAATGTCGTCGCTGGTGACGATGAGCTGACCGTCGGCCGGGACGCCCGGCGGCTCGGCGGGCTTGGTCCCCACCGCGATCAGGAACCGGGCCGCCGAGACCTCGCGCCGCCCTTCCTCGTTGGTCACCGCCACCCGATGGGCATCGACGAACTCGGCCCGGCCCCGGAGGACGGTGACGTCGTTCCGGCCGAGCTGATCCTCGATCACCGAGTTCTCGTCCCGGCGGACCTGCTCCACCCGGCCCAGCAGCTGCTCGGCGGTGGGCCGGTAATCGAACCGGGCAAACCGGGTCCGTTCGGGATGATCGCGCAGGGCGGCGAAGTGGAGGACCGCTTCGCGGAAGGTCTTGCTCGGAATGGTGCCGGTGGTCAGACAGGAGCCACCGAGGGCCAGGCGCCGTTCCACCATGGCCACGCGCCGGCCGAGCTTGGCGGCCTGGACCGCGGCCCGCTGGCCGGCCGGGCCGCTGCCGATGCAGAGGAGGTCGTAGTCGTATGGGGTCGACATACCCCCTCGTATCGGCACCCCCGGCCGATTTCTGAGCACCAGGCACGCGGGGCCTCCGCCCGGTTGGCGGCGGGCCCCGGCCTCGGCCTGGGTTGGGCGCGGGCTGGGGCGAGCCTCGGCGGTGGCTAGGGTGTCGGGCGGGCCCCCTGCTTCAGGTATCGGTCGAACCAGCCCAGCAGCCGTCGATTGTAGTCCGCCACGTGCCCGGGCTGCCGGACCCCGTGCCCCTCGTTGGGATACCGGACCAGGGTGGCCTCGACGCCCTGTTTCCGGACCGCGGTGTACATCTCCTCCGCCTGGGTGATCGGCACGTCGTGGTCGTTCTCGCCGTGGAGGAAGAGGGTGGGCGTGGTGACGCCCTTCACGTGCGCCAGCGGCGACCACTGCCACAGCATCGGGTAGTTGTTCCACGGCACCCCGCGGAACTCGGCCTCGACCAGATCGGTATAGAGCGAGGTTCCGTAGAACGAAATCAGATTGCTGACGCTGGCGCTGGCCACGGCGGCCTTGAACCGGTGGGTCTGGGTGATGACCCAGTTGGTCATGAACCCGCCATAGCTCCCGCCGGTCACGCCGAGCCGCGTGGTGTCGACCCAGTCATTCCGGGCCAGGACGCTGTCGAGCCCGATCATCAGGTCCTGGTAGTCGCCCCCGCCCCAGTTGAGGAGCGACCCGTCGCTGAACGCCTGCCCGTAGCCGCTCGAGCCCCGCGGGTTGATGAACACCGCGGCGTAGCCCTTGGCCGCCTGTTGCTGGAACCGATCCGAGAACGAATAGCCGAACGCCCCGTGCGGCCCTCCGTGGATGTTCAGGATCAGCGGGTAGCGCCCGCCGGCGGAGAACCCGACCGGCTTCATCAGCCACCCCTGCACCCGGGTGCCATCGAAGCTGGTGAACCAGAACTCCTCCGCGTCCTGGAGCGTGTATTGGCGGCGGAATTCGTCGTTGAGCGTGGTGAGCTGCCGCTCGGCACCGGTCGCGAGGTCGCGAACGAACAGTTCGGCCGGCCGGGTCGTTTCGGTTCGCGAGTAGACGAGTCGATGGCCGGCGCCGTCGAACTCGATTCCCCGAGCCTGCGCCTTTCCGCCCACCACGACTTCGGCGTTCGGATCGGTCAGGCCGGCGCGGTAAATGACGTTGGCGCCCCGATCGCCCGCGGAGAAGTAGAGCGATCGACCCGACGGATGCCAGGTGACCTCCGTGATCCGCCGGTCGAGGCCGGGCGCGATCCGCCGCGGCACGCCGCCCCCGGAACTCACCACGTAGGCCTTGGTGTCCTCCGCCGGGCTGTCCTTGGTGTTGTTGATCCGGACCCAGGCCTCGAAGGCCAGCCACTGACCATCCGGCGACCAGACCGGGCTGAACTCGGCGCTGGCCGTCGACGTGAGCCGGGTCAGGGCGCCGGAGGTGACGTCGATGACGAAGAGATCGTTGGCAAAACTGTTGTCCGGATCGGCCGAGCGATCGCTCACGAACGCCAGCCGACGGGAATCGGGGGCCCAGGCAATCGAATGTTCGTCGAACTGGCCCGGCGTCAGCAGGCGCGGCTCGCCGCCGGCGCTGGAGACCACCCAGACATGGGTGCGGCGGTCGTCGGTGAACCCGGTCCGGGTCTTGAACATGATCCGGGAGTACACCTTCACGTCGCTCGTGGCCGGCGGGCCCGGGGGTTCGGCCGCGACGAACCCGATCCACCGACCGTCGGGAGACCATTCGAAGTTCTTGGCCGCCCCGCGCCCGAGCCAGGCGTCGCTCTGCGGAGTCGCCACCAGGAACCGATCGGTTCCGGCCGCCGGATCGCGGATCCAGATCCCGCTCCTGCCGTCCCTGGTGCCCTGGTACGCGACCAGCCGCCCGTCCGGCGACCACCGCGGACTCGACCCGCTCCACCGATGGAGGATCCGGCCATCGGCGGTGGCCACGAGCAGGATCTCGTTCCGGTTGGCGTTGGCCGCCAGATCGACCGAGCCGACGACGAACGCCAGCTGACCGCCATCCGGACGGAACCGCGCGTCACCAACCGACTTGAGAGCCGAGAACGCCGTTTCGTCGACCGGCCGCCCGCCCTGCGCCACGGCCGGTCCGACGCCGAGCCACCCTAACGCCACGATCGCGATCGCGCCCCGCATCGATGCTCTCCCGCGGCACGTTGCCGCCGTTGTCACCCACCTCTGTCGCCGAATGGCACTCCGCCCGTGACCGACGTCCGAGGCATCAGTCGTCCACGAGTTCGACCATGACCGGCGCGTGGTCCGAGGGCAGCTTCCCCTTCCGCTCGTCGCGCTCGACCCAGGAGCGCGCGCACCGGCGCGCGACCGGCTCGGTGACGAACAGGTGATCGATCCGGAGGCCATTGCCCTTGGGGAACGCGAGCATCCGGTAGTCCCACCAGGAGTACGGTCCCGGCCCCGGTTCGTGGATCCGCATCGTGTCGACCAACCCGAAGCGACGCACGGCCTCGAGGGCCGTGCGGGCGTCGGGGTGACACAGGACGCTCTCACGCCACTCGTCGGGGCGAGCCACGTCCCGGTCCTCGGGGACCACGTTGAAATCGCCGCAGAGGGCAAGCGGATCCGAAGGGCGGTACTTCGCGGCCAGGTGCTCCGCCAGGCGCCGGATCCACTCGAGTTTGTAGGCCCACTTGTCGCTGCCCACGACCTGCCCGTTCGGGAAATAGGCCGAAAGGAAGCGGACTCCGCTGACCGTCGCGGCAATCAGCCGAGCCTGATCGTCGGCCGACCCGTCGCCGAGACCGATCGCGACGTCGACGGGTGCCTCGCGCGCCAGGATCGCCACCCCGTTGTAGGTGCGCTGGCCGTGCCAGGCGGCGTGGTAGCCGGCCGCCCGCAGTTCCTCGACCGGAAACTCCTCGTCCGCGACCTTGAGTTCCTGCAGGCAGACCACGTCGGGGCCCGCCCGCCCCAGCCATGCCACCAGCCGGTCGAGTCGGGCCCGAATCGAATTGACGTTCCAGGTGGCGATCTTCATGTCAGCAGCCGATGGCCTTGGTGCTCACGACGAACCGATCGAAGTATCGCTCGACCGGGTCGGGCGCGCCCCCGTTCCAGTAGTTCTCCAGGAAGACGGCGTTGATGCCGTAGTCCCGGTAGGTCCCGACCCAGTCCAGATCCGCCCGCTCGACGTCGAGCTTCCCGTCGATCCAGAGCCGGAAGACGCCGTTGGGCCGAGTGGGATCGTTGAGGCGGACCTGGACCTCGATGCAGTGCCACTTGCCGATCTCGGTCGGCGCGAAGAGCGGCGCGGTGCCCGGCTTGGCGCCCAGCCAGCGCAGCCCGCGGTTGTCGTTGTATCCCGAGGTCACCATCCGACCACCGGCCACGCCCGAGGCGGG
>JAEUJH010000764.1 GCA_016794825.1 Gemmatimonadota bacterium | reverse complement strand
CCGGCGGTCGCCGTCCTCGCGTATCTGCTGGAAACACATGCCACTTCGGTGTCGTCGCCTGGCGGCGGCGCCGACTCATCCATGGGGCGAGCGGACGTATGAAGGGATCGAAGAAGGGTCGCAAAGGCCACCTCCACACGGCGGACTACCTCGATCTGATCGGGGTCCGGAAGCTGGTCCCGGCCACGAGCCCGTTCGACCCGGGGTACGACCCCGTCACCGTCGAGAGCCACCTCGAGCAGAGCCATCACATGATGTCGCTGCTCAAGATCTCGATGGCGTGCTGGATGATCGCCGACGAGAAGTGCACCCGGCGGAAGATCAAGGCCGCCCGCAAGTACAAGGTGCCGACGACCACCGGCGGCGGACCCTTCGAGGTGGCCGTGGCCCAGGGACGTCTGGAGCCGTACCTCGACCTCTGCGCCGACATCGGCGTCGACCGGATCGAATGCGGTGAGGGCTTCACCGATCCCGATCTCAATCCCAAGAAGATCGTCAAGATGGCCAACAGTCGTGGCCTCGAGGTCCAGTTCGAGCTGGGCAAGAAGCACGACGGCGCCTTCACGGCCGACATGGTTCAGGCCCTGATCGATCAGGGCAAGCAGTGGCTCGACGCGGGCGCCGTGCAGCTCGTGGTCGAGGGCCGGGAGTCGGCCAAGGGTGTCGGTCTGTTCGATGACGACGGCAACTTCAACGCCGGCTTCGCCGATCGGTTCGCCACCACCTTCGGTCACGACATCGTCCTCTTCGAGGCGCCGAACAAGCCGAGTCAGTTCGCGCTGCTCGACCACTTCGGTCCCGAGGTGCATCTCTGCAACGTTCGCCTCGAGGAAGTCCTCCGGGTCGAGATCTACCGGCGCGGGCTCCACTCCGACGCGTTCGCCAAGGACAACCTCCGCCCGCCGATGCCGAAGGCCGGCAAGCGGTAGGAACCAGGAGCCCGTCCCGTGTCGAACTCGGTCGTCATCGACTACCTGCCGGAAAGCGCCAAGCACTACCGCGATGGCTACGCCATCGTCGCCATCGACGTCATCCGGGCGACGACCACCGCCGCCACCGCCGCGGCGCTCGGCCGTCGGGTCTACCCGATCCCGTCGCTCGAGGCGGCCCTGCCGCTGGCGGCCCGGCTGACCGAACCGCTGCTCTGTGGCGAACTGGGCGGCAACATGCCGTTCGGCTTCGACATCACGAACAGCCCGTTCGAAGTGGCCGGCCGGAAGGACCACTGGCGGCCGATGATCCTGCTGTCGTCCTCCGGGACGCAGCTGATCGCGGGCGCGGCCGAGGCCGACGCGGTGTACCTCGCCTGCCTCCGGAACGTGGCGCCCACGGTGCGGTTCCTGGCCGAGCGGCACCGCCGGGTGGCGGTCATCGGGGCCGGGACCCGGGGTGAGTTCCGGGAGGAAGACCAGTACTGCTGCGCCAAGATCGCGGAGGGCCTCGTGGCCTTGGGGTATGCCCCCGAAGGGCGCCAGACCACCGAGATCATCGAGCGGTGGGCCGGCAAGCCGATCGACGCCTGGAAGGAAAGCAAGAGCGTCGATTATCTCCGCCGGAGCAATCAGCTCCGCGACCTCGACTTCATCCTGTCGCACGTCGCCGACCTCGACTACGCCTTTGCCGTGCGTCACGGAGAAGTCGTGTCCATTCCCGTGTCGGCCACCGA
>JAEUJH010000761.1 GCA_016794825.1 Gemmatimonadota bacterium | reverse complement strand
CACTACCGGGTCCTGTTCCAGTTCCTGATCGCGTTCATGGTGTACATGGCCGGGCTCGACGCGATCGTCAAATTCGTCGGGATCTACGCCCGCGAGGACATCGGGCTCACCGGCGGTGAGTTCGTGATCCTGTTCCTGGCGCTCCAGCTGTCCGCCGTGGCCGGGGCGCTCGGCTTCGGCTACCTCGAGGGCAAGCTCGGGCCGAAACGGACGGTCATGGCCACCCTGATCTGGTGGATCATCGGGGTACTCGGCATCTACCTGCTCGATCCGCTCGCGGCGTTCCTCGGGGTCGGTCCCAAGCAGCTGTTCTACGGGCTGGGCCTCTTTGCCGGCGCCGGGATCGGCGCCACCCAGGCGTCGAGCCGGACGGTCGTCGGGCTCCTCGCCCCGAAGGACAAGTCCGCCCAGATGTTCGGTTTCTGGGGCATGTTCTCGCGGCTCGGCAGCATCCTCGGCGTCGGCTTCGGCTACGTGGCCGACGCCTTCGGATCGCGGCGGGCCGGGGTCCTCCTGGTGGTGATCTTCTTCGTGGTCGGCGCCCTCCTCCTGTCCCGGGTCGACATCGACCGGGGTGTCCGCGAGGCGCAGTCCGCCTGAGATGCCGATGGTGAGCGCGCGGGGCCTGACCCGGGAGTTCGGCGCCCGGACCGCGGTCGAGGACGTCACCTTCGATCTCGAGCCGGGCCAGCTCTGCGCTCTCCTGGGCCCCAACGGCGCCGGCAAGACCACCACCGTCCGGATGCTGCTGGGCCTGATCGGTCCGAGCCGCGGAACGGCCACGGTGGCCGGGGTCGAAGTGCCTAACGACCAGGCCCGACTGGCCGCGCTCCGTGGCCGGGTCGGGCTGCTGACCGAAACGCCCGGGTTCTACGACCGCCTATCCGCCCTCGAGAATCTGACCCTGTTCGGTCGGCTCTACGGGATGGAGGGGGCCACGCTGGCCGCCCGGATCGCCGAGTATCTCGATCGGCTGGGCCTGGCCGGTCGGGGCGACGATCTGGTCGCCACCTACAGCAAGGGGATGAAACAGCGGCTCGCCCTGATCCGGGCAATCTTCCATCATCCCGACGTGATCTTCTTCGACGAGCCGACCTCCGGCCTCGATCCCGAGTCGGCCCGCGACGTCCGGGCCCTGATCCGCTCGCTCAAGCAGGCCGGCCGGACCATCATCGTCTGTACCCACAATCTGGCCGAGGCCTCCGAGCTGGCCGACGTCATCGCGGTCATCAAGCGGAAACTCCTCGCCTTCGGGCCCCCGGCCGCGCTCGCGCACGACGGCACCGGACCCCGGCTCCGGGTGGTGGTGGCGGGTGACGGGGCCGGCGCGGTGCGGCTGCTTCGAGGCGCGGGTCTGGTCGTCGAATCCGCCGCCGACCGCGCCGCGAGCCCGGCCACCGGGCCATCGGGCGATGCGGCAGCCGTCGCCACGAGTTCCGGCACCGGGCCTTCCGGTGCCGCCGCCCTCGACGTCACCGTCGC
This sequence comes from Gemmatimonadota bacterium, assembly GCA_016794825.1. Taxonomy (GTDB): domain Bacteria; phylum Gemmatimonadota; class Gemmatimonadetes; order Gemmatimonadales; family GWC2-71-9; genus SHZU01. The sequence goes on along the minus strand of JAEUJH010000761.1, from coordinate 9,442 downwards.
CGACCTCGCCGACACGCCCGCCGTGGTGGCGACGCTGGTGAACGGCGGGGTGCCGGTCCTCGAGGTCCGGCCGATCCGGGCTTCGCTCGAGGAGATCTACCTCAAGGCCGTGGGAGCCGACGGATGAACCCGGTGCTCTCGATCTTCCTGCGGAAGGAACTCCGCGATCTCCGCGGCAATCCCCAGGTCCTTCCCGGCTACCTGATCCTGCCCCTCATGGCGGTCGTCATCCCGACCATCATGCTGGCGTTCATGCCGTTCGATCCGACGGCCGCCGCCGCCGTCGACCCCGACATCGTCGCCCTCTTCCGGCTCGCCTCTCGCGATCCCAGCCTGGCCGTCTTCCCCGAGCGGGAGCGCATGTTCCGCCTTCTGGTCCGGGAGTTCGTCTCGTTCTTCCTGCTGATGCCGGTGATTCTCGCTTCGATGAGCGCCGGCCTGGCCATCGCGGCCGAAAAGCAGCAGCGGACCCTCGAGCCGATCCTCGCGACCCCGCTGTCGGATCGCGATCTCCTGCTCGCCAAGCTGCTGGCGTCGCTGGTGCCCGCGGTGGTGGTGACCTGGGGCGCCGTCCTCCTCTCCGTCATCGCGACCGCCATCGTCACCGACGTGCGGCTCGGCGCCGCCTTCTGGCCGACGCCCGCGGTCCTCGTCACCATCCTGATCCTCGCGCCGCTGGCCGGCGCCGCCGCCGCGCTGCTCGGCATCCGGGTGTCGGTCAAGGCGGCCGACATCCAGGCCGCGGTCCAGGCCTCCGGGCTCTGGGTCATTCCGGCCGGCATTCTCCTCATCGCCGTGGTGGGCCGCCCCGCGGCTCGGAGCCTGCCGATCGCGTTCGGCGCGGTGGTGCTGGTCGGGGCCATCGTGTGGTGGCTGTTCCGGATCAACCTGCGGAAATTCGAGCGGGAAGAGATTCTGACCCGGTGGGTCTAGGGAGGGCACCCCAATGAAGGCCGTCCGTTCGCTCCCGCTCGCGCTGGTCCGAGCGGCGACTCCGCTCGCCCCGACGCCGCGCGGCCCGGCAAGCCCGCTGGCCGTGAGGTTGCTCGGCCTGGTGGCCCCGCTGGCCGTGACGCTGCTCGGCTCGGTGACGCCGCTCGCCGCCCAGGCCGCGCGCCCCCCCGCCGCCCAGCCCGCGCGCACCCCCGCCGCTCAGCGCCCGGCCGCCAAGGATCTGGCCCCCGATCTCCGCCCGCTCATTGCCCGACGGGAAAGCGAACTGCGGCTGGTCGTGACCCGGTACCTGGAAGACCGGGCCGCGCTCCTGCGCCGTTATGACGTTCCCTTCGGCGCGGAACGTCGGAGTCGGCTGGCCGAGTTCTACCAGGCCTGGCGGCGGCAGGTCGACGAGGTCGACTTCGACCGCCTGAGCGTCGACGGCCGGATCGATCACATCCTTCTCGCCCGCCGGATCGACTACGAACTCGGCCTCCTCGACCGAGAGGCGGGCCGGGTCCGCGAGGTCGAGAGCCTGGCGCCCTTCCTCGGAACCTTGACCGCGCTGCCGGAGGCGCGGCGCCGGCTCGAGCCGCCCGAGCCGCAGAAGGTGGCGCGGACCCTGGCCCAGGTGAGCCGACAGGTGGACAGCGTGCGCCTCGTCGTCGAGCGCCCCGCCGCGGCCACCGAAGACTCGGCCGTCCGCCGCCGGCGCCGGATCGTGGCGGCGCGCACCGCGGCCACGCTCGACCACCTCCGGACCGGCGCGCTGGCCCGGTGGTACGGCTACTACGCGGGCTACGACCCGATCTTTACCTGGTGGGCCCGCGATCCCTTCAAGCGCCTGGACGACGCGCTGACCCGCCTGGTTCGGGCCCTGCGCGAAACAGTGGTCGGCTACCGCGAGGGCGAGGACGAACCGATCATCGGCGATCCGGTCGGGGCCAACGGGTTCGTCGACGACCTGGCGCTCGAGTTCATCCCGTACGGCCCCGAGGAACTGATCGCCATTGCCGACGCCGAGTACGCCTGGTGTCTGGCCGAGATCAAGAAGGCGGCGGCCCAGATGGGATTCGGCGACGACTGGCGGGCCGCCATGGAGCGGGTCAAGGAGCGCTACGTCGAGCCCGGGAAGCAGCCCGATCTGATCCGCGATCTCGCCCTCGAAGCCGTCGACTGGGTCGAGCGGCGGGGCTGGGTCACCATTCCGCCGCTGGCCCGGGAGGTCTGGCGGATGGAGATGATGTCACCGGAGCGGCAGAAGGTCTCGCCGTTCTTCCTCGGTGGCGAGGTGATCCTGGTATCCTACCCGACCGACGGGATGGAACACGACGACAAGCTGATGAGCATGCGGGGCAACAACCCGCACTTCTCCCGTGCCACCGTGCAGCACGAGCTGATTCCGGGTCATCACCTCCAGGGCTTCATGGCGGCGCGCTACTCGTCCCATCGGGATCTCTTCTCGACGCCGTTCTGGAGCGAGGGCCTGGCGTTCTACTGGGAGTTCCGGCTCTGGGACGACGGATTTCCGCGGGGTCCGGAGGACCGGATCGGGATGCTCTTCTGGCGGATGCACCGGGCCGCCCGGATCGTCTTTTCGCTTCGGGTCCATCTCGGTACCATGACGCCCGACGAGGCGGTGACGTACCTGGTGGAGCAGGTCGGCCACGAACGGGCCAACGCCGAGGGCGAGGTGCGGCGTTCGTTCGACGGCAGCTATCCCCCGATCTATCAGGCAGCCTACATGCTCGGCGCGCTCCAGTTCCGGGCGCTCCATCGCGAGCTGGTGGGTGGCGGGACGATGACGGAGCGGGCCTTCCACGACGCGGTCTACCAGGCCGGGCGAATGCCGGTCGAAATGCTGCGCGCCCACCTTCGGCAGGAGCGGCTGCCGAAGGACTATCGCTCGTCGTGGCGATTCTACGGAGAGGTGGCGCCGCGGCGCTGAACGCCGTGGCCGGCGCGCGGGACCGTTCCTCGCGCCGGGCCGAGGTTTACTTGAGGCGGGGTTGTTCCTCGCTGCGCTGCGCCAGCAACCGCTCGGTGAAGTCGAGCCGCTCCTGGGTTTCCGACAGCTCGCGGCGGAGAGCGTGGACGTCGTCCTCGAGCGCCGCCATCCGGGCATCGGCGTCGGGCGAGAGACCGGCCCGCTGACCCTCGGCCTTGAACTTGGCGATCTTGACCAGGCTGCCCATGATGATCGCCGCCACCGGGATGGCCAGCGCCATGATCGGAATCAGCATGGCGAGCGCTTGCTTGTTCATCGCGTCCGTTCTCCTGTCGGCGGATTAAAGACGAGTTCCGCCGGCCAGTGGTTTCGTCACCGCCCCCCGACCGCCAGCGCACCGCCCTTGACGACCACCTTGCCGTTGGCCGTGACGGTGGCGTCCGGGATGAAGAGCAGCACCTCGCCGTTGCTCGACCGGTTGCGGCCGCCCGATTCCCAGTTGTCGCCGATGGCCAGCCGGACGATCCCGGATCCGTAGCCGTAGTACGGCATGAATCCGGAGGGAAGCACCGCCGGCAGTTCCGGATTGGCGCTGATCACCAGCTCACCCGGCACGTGCTTGTCGCCGGTGGCCTTGGTCCAGGTGGTCACGATCGCCTCGGCGCCCTTCTTCGACTCGAACTTCGTCACCCGTCCCCCGGCAAACGTCACCGAGAGCACCGGCGACCGGGTGTCGAAGCTCGAGTAGCCCACGATGGTGCCCTCGGCGCCGCTGATGTCGGTGGTCCGGAACAGGCTGGCCGGGAGTTCCTCCTCCCGATCGCGCACCGACCGGGCCCCGGCCACCTTGGCGCGGCTCGCGTCGCCGGTGTTGCGGTGGACCCGGGCATCGGCGGCCACCTTGAGCGTCAGGTTGGTGCCGTTAGGCGAGGTGATGGTGACGGTGGTCCCCCGGACCGCGTTCTCGATCGCGGCGATCCGGGTCTGGAGCCGTTCCGGCGCCACCGCGATCGCCGCGGCGTAGAGGGCGTCGACCCGATCGACGTCGGCGGTGTCGGGGGGCAGGAACCAGTGGAAGTGGATCGACCGGACCTTCGATCGCTCCACCAGCCGCTCGAAGGGCCGGTCGCCGAGCCCGACGCTCGGGCTCGGGAGCCAGATCGCCACGTCGGCCCGGGCAAAGGCCTCCGCCTAGACGGAGTCCCGGCGGGCCCGCTGCAGCGCCTGGGTGGCGGCCGGGAGCCGCCGGGTTGCCTCGACGTCGGCGCTGGTGGGCGCGCTCAGTTCGGCCGCCACCACCCCGCCCGCGGCCGCGATGGCGGTCCGGAGGGCCGGTGCCATGCCCCGGTCGGCCGACTGCTCCCAGAACAGGATCACCCGCTCGCCGGGCGCCAGTTTGAGACTCCGCTTGACGACCAGCTCGGCGATCCGGGGCCAGTCCACCTTGCTGGGCCGAGCGGCCTGCGCCGACGCCGTTGCTGCCGCGGCGAGAGTCGCCAGGCCAAGCCCTGCCAATCGCTGCCACCGGAACGCCATGATCCTGATCCTCGGTTCGGACGTGAGTGCCTCGATAATGGCGGGTTGGCGCCGGCGGTGCCAGTCGGGCTCGATCGGCCGAGCCAGGTGGGATCCGAGTCCTTGACGACGGTCCCGGCTCGGGACAACGTCCGGCCCGAATGAGCACCCAGCCCCTCGCCGCCGTCGCGGCCGCCATCGTGGCCTGCGAGAAGTGCCCCCGGCTCCGCCGCCACTGTCGCGAAGTCGCCCGCACCAAGGTGGCCCGGTTCCGCGATCAGGAGTACTGGGGCAAGCCGGTCCCCGGGTTCGGCGATCCGCGGGCCCGCCTGCTCCTGGTGGGACTCGCGCCCGGCGCGCAGGGGGCCAACCGCACCGGCCGGATGTTCACCGGCGATTCCAGTGGCGACTGGCTCTACGAGGCGCTCCACCGCTTTGATTTTGCCACCCAGGCCGAGTCCACCTCGCGCGACGACGGCATGCGGCTGGTCGACTGTTACATCGCGGCCGCCGGCCGATGCGCCCCGCCCGACAACAAGCCGACCCCGGCCGAGTTGGTCCGCTGTCGTCCCTATCTCGAGGCGGAACTCGCGGCCCTCGACCGGGTCACGGTGGTCGTGACGCTGGGCCGGATTGCGCATGAGGCGTTCCTGCGGGCGTCGGGTTGGTGGGCCCGGCTTCCGGCGGCCGAGCGTCCCGAATTCGGACACGGGCGGATCACGCCGCTTCCCGACGGTCGCGTCCTTATCGCGTCGTTTCACCCGAGCCGCCAGAACACCAACACGGGGCGGCTGACCCGGTCGATGTGGCACGCGGTCTTTGCCGCCGCCCGCGAGCGGTTGAAACCGAGCCAGGCGGCTCGGCGTCTGGCTCGGTGACACTCTTCGACTGAGTTCGCATGACCGGCCTGCCTCCGTCCGACGCCAACCTGCCTTCCGAATCCGCCCGTCCCCGTCGCGAGGCCGGCGGCGACGGCCTTCGGCCCGACCCTACCACCCACGTGGGGGGCCCACGGGGAGAACCGGCCTGGCCCGCTGCGATGGGCGGCCCGGCCGGAGTCGAAGGTCAGGGTTTGGGGCGCCGCCGGTTCGTCGCCGCCGCCGTGGCCGGAGCGTCCCTGGCCGCCCCGCGTCCCCTCCGGACGCTGATGGCGGCCGACCGGCCGTGGATCCCGGATGCCGCGTTCCTGGCCGACTTGCCGCGGCTCATGGACATGGCGTCGGTGCCGGGGCTCGCGGTCTCGGTGGTCCATGACGGCGCGGTCCACTGGACCCATGCCATCGGCGTGACCAACGCCACCACCGGGGGCGCGGTAACGGCCGACACGGTCTTCCCCGCGGCGTCCCTGGGCAAGCCGGTCTTTGCCGCCGTCGTGCTCGGCCTGGCGCGGGCGGGTCGGCTGGCGCTCGATCGGCCGCTGGTGGAGTACGTCCGACCGGCGGACCTCCCGGTCGATCCGCGTCTCGACCGGATCACCGCCCGTCACGTGCTCTCGCACACCACCGGGCTCCGCAACTGGCGCAATCGCGTCGATCAGCCGCTCGCGCCGGACTTCGATCCGGGTCAGCGGTTCCAGTACTCGGGCGAGGGCTTCTACTGGTTGCAGCGGGTGGTCGAGCAGGTCACCGGTCAGGCCGTCGACCGGGTCATGCACGACCGCCTGTTCGCGCCCCTCGGCCTCGCGCGGGCCACCTATGCCTGGTCCCGCGAGCACGCCGAGTGGACCACCTTCGGCCACACCAACCGGGGCGCCGTCGGGACCCAGTTCACCCGCGATCTTGGCGCCAAGCTGCTGCCGATCGCGGAGAAGTGGGCCAAGCCGATGCGCGACTGGACCGTGGCGGACACCTACCGCGCCGTGGCCGAGGCGGACTCCCGGCTGCCGCAGCTGCCTAACGTGATGGTTCCGAACGTGGCCGGGAGCCTGCTCTGCACCGCGCCCGAGTACGGTCGGTTCCTGGCGGCCGTGCTCGGGGGCCGCCCGCCGCTCTCGGGCGCCGATCGCGACGAGATGCTGACGCCGCGGGTGACGCTCAAGCCCTCGCTGTCGTGGGGCCTCGGGTGGGGTCTCGAGCGGCGGCCCGGCGGCTCGCTCTTCTGGCACTGGGGCGACAACGGGATCTTCCGGGCCTTCACCGTCGGTGAGGTGGCGACGGGCCGGGCGCTGGTGATCTTCACCAACGCCGAATCAGGGCCGAAGGTCTATCAACGGCTGGTGCGCGCCGCCACCGGGCTCGAACTCGACGCGCTGCTCTGGGTCTGAAACCCGCGCCCGACGGGCGCGGGTCCCGCTGAACGAACCCCGGCCCATCGGGTCGCGCTCCCGATCCTCGCTTGACAGGGCAGGATCGTGGGCCTAGGGTATACGAATCAACATCATATCCCGAGTCACTCGCTTCCGGGTGCCCATGCGGTCGACCGCGTCTTTCATCGGCCGGCTCCGCTGGCTGATTATCGTGCCGTTGCTCCTCGCGAGCGACCGTCCCGACCTCTACCTGATTCCTCTCAAGGGAACCGGTCCCTCGTCGCGTCTGGTCGGCACCGCCAAGCTGACGCCAGCCCGATCGCCTTTCGGCGTCGCGACCACTCGGGATGGCCAATTCCTCTTCAACGTCGATGTCGACGTCCCGACGCTGCCGCCGCCGACCTCGTACGGGCCAACGGCCACGGTGTTCGTGGTCTGGATCGCCTCCGCCCAGCTCGATCGAATCGAGAAGCTCGGTCCACTGGTGCCCGGCGTCGCGACCAAGGGCCGGGTCGCGATGCCGAAGTTCATGGTGGTCATCACGGCCGAGCCTGATGCCAAGGGTACCAAGTGGACCGGCCCGATCGTGATGCGGGGCAACTCGCCCTCCAGCTACCTCACCAACTTCAGCGGCCACACGATGTTCAACGGCGGAGTGCCCCAATGACCATTCGGTTGGGTGTCGCCGCCCTGATCCTGCTCGGGTCGACGGCCACGCCGCTCCTGGCGCAGAAGCCGGATTCGACCAAGTCGGCGCACGAGCACATGCAGCACGAGGGCATGAACCACGGATCCGGCGCCAACCGGATGCCCCCGATGCCCAAGGGCATGAAGATGCCGATGATCCCCGGCATGGAGGGGATCGCGCCGAAGATGACGCCCTACCTCCCAGGCGGCGGCAAGGATCCAGCCGAGTTTCCGCTGGCGTCCCCGCGGAAGCTGCTCGACCTGAAGGATGGCGACTCGCTCGACCTGACGGCCGGCTTCGTCCGCCGGACGCTCAAGGGCAAGGACCTCGTGATGTACGGTTTCAACGGCCAGTATCCGGGGCCGCTGATCCGCGTCCGCCAATCAGCCACGATCACGGTCCGCTTCGTCAACCAGCTCGACTTTCCGTCGGCCGTCCACTGGCACGGGATCCGACTCGACAACCAGTTCGACGGCGCGCCCGGGGTAACCCAGGACCCCGTGCCGGTCGGTGGCCAGTTCATCTACCGGATCCACTTTCCGGACCCCGGTATCTACTGGTACCACCCCCACGTCCGCGAAGACATCCAGCAGGATCTCGGCCTGTACGGCAACATGGTCGTGGAGTCCGGCGAGGCTGGCTACTACAACCCGGTCAACGACGAGCAGATCCTGATGCTCGACGACCTCCTGATGGATGACGAGGGGATCCTGCCGTACGGGGTCGAGGCCGCCAACTACGCCATCATGGGGCGGTTCGGCAACGTCTTCCTCGTCAACGGCGAGCCGGACTACACGCTCAAGGTTCGGAAGGGCGAGGTGGTGCGGTTCCTGCTCACCAATGTGGCCAATACCAGGACGTTCAACCTGAGCATCGGGCCCAACCCGATCAAGCTGGTCGGCGCCGACATCAGTCGATTCGAGCGCGAGGAGATGGTCGAGTCGGTCGTCATCGCTCCGGCTCAGCGCTACGTCGTCGAGGTCAAGTTCGACGCGCCCGGTACCTATGCCATCACCAACCAGGTCCAGGCCCTCAACAACTTCCTCGGCGAGTTCCAGTACACGGTCGACACGCTCGGAACCGTGGTCGTCGGCCCGGAACCGACCACCCGCAGCCACGCCCGGGAGTTTGCCGCGCTCCGTCAGGTCAAGGCGGTCAGCGCCGAGGTCGAACCGTATCGCCGGCACTTCGACCGGGCTCCCGACAAGGAACTGCTGCTGACGGTCAACATTCAGGGCCTGCCGATCACCCTGACGGCGTTCATGTCCGTCGACACGATGTACTTCCCGCCGCAGGAGTGGGTCGACGGGATGCGGGACATGAACTGGGTCGCCACCACCAGGGAAGTGCGGTGGATCATGCGCGACCTCCAGACGAAGAAGGAGAACATGGACATCGTCTGGGATTTCAAACGGGGCGACGTCATCAAGGTCCGGATGACCAACGACCCCCTGTCGATGCATCCGATGAGCCACCCGATCCACTTCCATGGGCAGCGGATGCTGATCACCGCCCGGAACGGGATCCCCGAGGACAATCTGGCCTGGCGTGACACCATTCTCCTGCCGGTTGGCCAGACGGTCGATCTCCTGATCGAGGCCACCAACCCGGGCAAGTGGATGGCTCATTGCCACATCGCCGAGCATCTCGAGGCGGGGATGATGATGGTGTTCAACGTCGCCAGGGGCGGATGACTCGCCCCTTCGACGCCAATCGCGGTGCTGTGTCGTACCTCCGTTCCCCTTCGCGCCAGAGGATCGCAATGTTCAAGATTTCGGGAATCGCCGGCCGCGCCGTGTTGACGGCCCTGGCCGTCACGATCGGGGCGGCCTCCGCCCAGGCCCAGTGGACCGAGCCGCCCAAGTACAAGGTGGGCGGCAGTCCCAACATGAAGGTCCTGGCTCATATCCCGCTTGGCGGCTACTTCCGGGTCATGGACAACGAGATCGAGCAGGAGCCCGGCCGCCCGTACACCTACGTGGCGCAGTCCTGGGATCGGGCCGGATTCTCGATCATCTCGACCAAGGACTATCAGTTCAAGAAGATCTACAGCTGGACCATCGAGAACCCGGAACTGCATGGCGGAACCGGCGGGATGGACGGCAAGTAC
>JAEUJH010000746.1 GCA_016794825.1 Gemmatimonadota bacterium | reverse complement strand
ACAAGGGATATCTCAACCAGCGCGCCGTGCTGACCAGTCGCGCGGACCTCGTGGCCCGGCTCCAGGACGGCGCCGGGCCCGAGGTCATCCGTCTTCCCGGAGCTTGAAGCGCTGGATCTTGCCGGTGGCGGTCTTGGGCAGTTCCGCCCTGACGTCGATCCAGCGGGGGTACTTCCACGGGCCGGCCACCGTCTTGACGTGAACGCGGAGCGACTCGAACAGGGTCTCGTCCGCCACCGCGCCCGCCCTCAGGACCACGAACGCCTTCGGCTTGACCAGGCCGTCGACGTCTTCCTTCCCGACCACGGCCGCCTCGAGCACCGCGGGGTGACTCACCAGCGCCGACTCCACCTCGAACGGCGACACCCAGATCCCGCTGACCTTGAACATGTCGTCGGTCCGGCCGCAGTAATGGAAGTAGCCGTCCTCGTCGACCCGGTACTTGTCACCCGTGTGGGTCCACTCGCCGGCAAAGGTCCGCCGGCTCCGATCGCGCTGGTTCCAGTACCCTTCCGCGGCGCTCGGTCCTTTCACCACCAGCTCGCCGATCTCGCCGGGCGCGGCCAGGTGGCCGTGCTCGTCGATGATCCGGGCCTCGTACCCCGGGACCGGTTTGCCGCTCGATCCGTATCGCACCAGGCCGGGCCGGTTCGACAGGAAGATGTGGAGCATTTCGGTGGAACCGATCCCGTCGAGGACGTCGACCCCGACGGCATCGCGCCAGCGCCGGCCGATGTCGTCGGGCAGCGCCTCGCCGGCGGAGATGCACGACCGCAGCCGGGCCGAGCCGGCGCCCGGTTCGACGCCCGTCGCCAGCAGCCCGGCGTAGAGCGTGGGGACGCCGCAGAAGATCGTCGGCTGATGGGCGCGGATCGTGGCCAGCACCGCCTCGGGGGTCGGTCGGTCGGGCAGCAGGATGGCGGTGGCGCCGACGCGGAGCGGAAACGACATCCCGTTGCCGAGCCCGTAGGCAAAGAACAGCTTGGCGGCCGAGAAGACCACGTCGCCCGCTTCGATCCCGAGCACGCGTCGGCCGTACAACTCGGCCGTGGCCGCCGGACTTCCGTGGACGTGGCGGGCCCCCTTGGGCTGCCCGGTGGAACCCGAGGTGTAGAGCCAGAAGGCGACTTCGTCGGCGTGGGTGTCGGCCGGCGGCGCCAGCGGAGCGTCGGCCAGGAGCGCCTCGAGGGCCAGGCCATCGGGCGGAGCCTCGGACCCCGTCACCACCAGATGGAGCGGCCGCTCCCGACGGATCCGGTCGAGCACCGGGCGGGCCCGATCGAGCAACTCCGGCGAGACGACCACGGCCGCGGCTCGACTGTCCTCGACCATGAAGTGCCACTGGTCGGGCGTGAGCAGGGTGTTGAGGGGAACGGCCACGATCCCGGCCCGGATGGCGCCCCAGAACGCCACCGGAAAGTCGACGGTGTCGAGGAGGATCAGGACGATCCGCTGCTCGCGCCGGACGCCGAGTCGGTGGAGCGCGCCGCCGAACCGGGCGGTCCGATCGTGGAGGGCGCCGTAGCTGAGCCGCCGGACGGGATCGATGAACGCGGCCTGCTCGGCCCGGCCAAGGTCGAGGTGGCGATCGACCAGATCGACGGCCGCGTTGTACGAGCCGGTGGGAAGCGACCAGGGTTCCGCGTCGGCCATCGGACTAGAAGGTCACCTTGGCGATTCGACCGCGGGGCCCCGCGATCCACCCGACCCCGCTCCGGGTAAACGAGATGCCCCAGTAGTCGTTGGTGTCGAGCAGTGCCCAAGTCTTCCCGTTGTCGTCCGACCAGGCCGCACCCTTCGGCGAAACGGCGACCACCGTCGCGGGCCGGGACGGGACGTAGGCCAGGCCGAACACCGCGCCGGGGAACGGCGGCCGGGCGGCGACGGTCCAGGTCTTTCCGCCGTCCTCAGTTACCGCGACGTTGTCGAGGTAGGCGTCGGCGCGGCCGAGATCGCCGCCGGCGGCGATTCCGACGGTCGCGTTCCGAAAGGCCACGGAAGCAATCCCGGCCGCCTGGCCCCGGACGATCGGCGTCGGGAACGCCGTGCTGCCCTGATCCGAAAACCGGATGGCGCGGGCTCCACCCGCGGTGCCGATCCAGACCGATCCGTCGCTGTGGATGGTGAGGCATGTCCCGCTGGCCGCAAACCCGCCTTCGCCATCCGCCGGCGTCAGCGACTCGGAGCCGGCGGGCGTCCAGGCCGACCAGGACTTGCCGCCGTCGGTGGTCCGGAGCAGCGGGAAGATCCCGGCGGCCGCGTCGCTCACGGCGTAACCGGTCTGTCCCTGGAAATCGATGCAGTCGTAGAAGCGGGCTTTGTCCTGGTTGACGAAGGTCTGGGTCCAGGAGTCGCCGCCGTCGGCGGTGTAGTAAAGGCGGGACTTGTCGCCCGGGCCGGCCGCCAGGAGCACGGCGCGGCGGGCGTCGAAGGCGTGGACGTCGCGGAACTCGAGCGAGTCGGCGCCCGGCACGGTGCCGGCCCGCCAGGTCTTTCCGCCGTCGGTGGTGCGGGAAAACGTGCCCCGCGTGCCGCTGGCCCAGACGATCCGATCATCGACGGCCCAGACCGCCTGGAGCCGAGCCGTGGTTCCGGTCGACTGCTGCTCCACCGTCGGCGCCCGGTCGGCGCTCGGGAGCCGAGCACCGGGCACCAGGGTCAACGCCGCCACCATCCATCGATGGGTCTTCATCGGGTCACCGTCCGTTGGAGCCAGGCTTCGAGTACCCGGAAGGTCGCTTCCGGCGCGGACTGCGGGAAGAGATGGCCACCCTGCACCGT
>JAEUJH010000744.1 GCA_016794825.1 Gemmatimonadota bacterium | reverse complement strand
ATGTCCGCCCAGATGGCGGCGCGGCGTTGGAGGAACGCCCGCCGGGCGGCGGCCCGTTCCTTGGTCGAGCCCCTGGCGGTTGCCAGGACCGCAGTGAGTTCCTTCATGTCTCCCTAGAATGATCCACGCGGCAAAGGGGCCGCCACCAATGCGGCCTGCTCCGGAGCGGCAAAGAACGCCGTGCCACGGATCGGGTCGAGCGCGAAGGCTCTGGCCCCTCTCACCGCCGAAAAGGTCAGCCTGCGACCCAAGGTCCCATCGGGCTCGATGGCCAGCAGGACTGCTGGCCCGTCCCTCGTCGAATTGAGAAGCACCCAGAGCCTGTTCCCGACGATGGTCGCGTCGAGAACATAACGTAACGCCCGGAGTGTTCGCGGATCGTCGAGGGTGGCCTTGGCGTGGTCCACGGCTTCGCTCAGCGCCTGCTTCATCTCCGGGGCCGTCAACGGAAAGGCGGCCAGCTGGACGCCGGCCTCGGAGTACCGCTGGAACTCGCCTTCCCCGGTCAGGACGAGCCAGCGATCTCCGTTCGGCGCCATGACCGGCAGAACCGCGTTCCTGAAGATCGCCGGGAGCTTCCCGTCGACGAGGTCCTGCTTCGATCGCCTCGGGTCCAGGGTTGGCGCGCTGGCGACTGGCGGGGTACCCAGTCGGTGCACCTCAGCTCCCGACGGGTCATGGGCCGCGGCCAGCACCCCGTCGACCCCGAGCGTCGTGACGAGGAAATCACCCCGCCGGCCAACGGCGACGGGTCCCATGTTGGAAAAATGGGGGAGGACCACGCTCCTCACGAATTGTCCGCGACGAGTCAGGGTCTGAAGCCGCCCGTTGCCTTGGTCCACGACCCGGACCGAGTCGCCGACGGAGAATCCGACCGGCCGCTGGAACTCGCCCGGTCCGCTTCCCGGGCGACCGATCGACCGAATCGAGACTCCGGTTGGCGTGACGATCTGGATTTCGGCGCGATCGTAGTCGAGGACATACACCAGACCACTGTCGTCGACGGCTACATCGACCGGCCCGCTGAGGCGGGCCGATTCGGTAGTGATGATCGGGGTGGCGGTCTCGACCCGATCCTCGAGTACGGGCGACGGCGAGTCGCAGCCCACCGCGGCCAGGATGGCGGTCGCCTCGACCAGACCAATGCCGGGTTTGAATCGGGAGGACGGCCAGGCGGCACGCGAGACGGTGAGCGGCATCGGGCTCAAGGTACCACGCCCCGCGCTAGGCGGGGAGATGTCGGACGGGAGCTCTCATGGGACTTCTCCTCGGCTGGGCCATCGAGAGGGCATGTCCGCCTGGCGCCGGGAGGCGACTCAGACTCGGCCATTGGGTTATCAGCCTCCGGCCGTTCCCGCGGCCGTCCCGCCCCTACCCCTCCCGCCCGATTCGCCGAATCACCTCGCTCCGGAGCTGACGGCTGAGCGGCACCAGCGTGCCGCTCGCCAACTTGAGATCGGCGTCGCCGGACGGCCGTGGCACGACCTCGACGATCGCGCCCAGCCGGACCAGTGCCGTCCGATGGACCCGCACGAACTCGGCCGGGTCGAGGCCCTCCTCCAGCTCCCGGAGCGAGGCCCGGATGGTTCTGACCTCGCCGCCCAGGTGGGCCTTCACGTAGTTGTCGGCCGCCTCGAACCACTCGACGTCAGCCACGGCGACCACCTGAAGCCGGGCGCCGACCCGGACCAGGAATCTGGTGAGAAACCGCGGCGCCACCGCCGCCAGCAGCCGTTCCAGACGATCCCCGACCTCGGCGGATCCTCGTCGGGCCATCGCCCGGTCGAGTGCCCGACCCAGCCGGGCGTCGTCGAACGGCTTGAGGACGTAGTCGACGGCGTGCACGTCGAAGGCCTCGATCGCATACCGATCGAACGCCGTGACGAACACGACCTCGGGCCGGGGCAGCGGGAGGGCCCGGGCCACCGCGAGCCCGTCGAGCAACGGCATCTGGACGTCGAGCAGCACGACCGCGGGGTGGACGCGCTCGACGAGTTCGAGGGCTTCGACCCCGTCCGCCGCTTCGCCGGCCAGCTCGACGTCGGCGCGGGCCTGAATGAACCGGCGGAGGGCGGCCCGGACCAGCGGCTCGTCGTCGACGATGATGACGGTTGGCTTGCTCACGCGAGCGGAACCCGGATGGTGGCCCTGACGCCCGCGCCATCTGCCGCCAGGTCGAGCGCCGCTCGGTCGCCGTAGATCCGGGCCAGTCGGTTCCGGGTGGTGGCGAGGCCGATGCCGCCCGGCCGATCACTCCGGGCCAGTGGGGGTCCGTCGTTGTACACGGTCAGTTCCAGCGTCGCGCCCGTTTTCCGGGCGCCGACCTCGATCCGCCCGGGCTCCCTCCGCGTGGCGATGCCGTGCCGGATCGCGTTCTCCACCAGCGGTTGCAGCAGGAAGCCCGGCACCCGAGCGTCCAGCAGGTCCGCCGGCACGTCGATCGCGACCGACAGCCGATCGCCGAGTCTGACCGCCTCGATCGCCAGATACCCTTGGACGAACTCCAGTTCCCGTCGCAGGGGCACCGACGGATCGTCACCCTCAGCCAGTGTGCGACGAAGTAGGTCGCCGAGGAGCGTCACCGTTCGGCGCGCGACGGCGGGGTCGTCGTCGATCAGGGTTCGGATGGCCTGAAGCGTGTTGAAGAGGAAATGCGGGTGAAGCTGCATTTGGAGGGCCCGAAGCTGGGCGCGGGCCAGTTCCGCCTCGAGTTGGGCGGCCTTGGCCCGCCCCGCCTCCAACGACTGGACCGTTTCGAGCGAACGGTGAATGACGATGGCCCCGGCGTAGCAGCCGGCCCCCAGCAACGTCCGAGAGCTGACCGCGGCGGTGGCCAGGAACGGACCGAACGCGATCTGTCCATCGCCGCGCTGATCCCAGAGCCAGATCGGGAAGGCGACCATCAGCAGGTACGGCACGCTGAGGCCAGCCACCGCCGCCGCATGGACCGGCAGGCTGACTCCGATCCGGCCGGGCGTCAGCCGCCATCGCGCCGCGAGGGCGAGTGCCACCGGCGTGACGATGACCCAGTAAAGGCTGCTCGGAACCGCCGACAGGACGAGGGGGCCCAGCGGCATCCGGCGGCCCATCATCGGCCAGTAGAACCACTGCTGCACCACGGTCACCACGGCCAGCGCCAGGGTCACCAGCGTCATCAGTTTGACCGTCTGGCGGCGAGCCACGGTCCCCCCGAAAGCCGAGACGATCGTCGCGGTGAACCCCATCGATCCGAATCTACCACCGGCGACGGATCTCCGGCGTCAGTTGACCCCGCGATTCCGCCATTGGCCCCGTACCGGGTGCGGGCCCCCTGTTGCCCGACCGCGAACGTCGTCAGGGTTCGGGCCGGAGGAATGCCATGACGACATCCCGGAACGCAGTGACTGCTCTGCTGCTGACCCTCACGATCGGGGCGACGACCCCGGAACCCGGCCAGGCGCAACGACGCGAGCTGGCGCAGGATCCCGCCCTCGACAACCTGGTTCATCCCTCGGGGTATCGCACCGCCGACGCGCCGATCACGACGCGCAAGGTTGGTCGCGGCCCCCGGTCGATGGTCCTGATCGCCGGTCTTGGATTCGGGGCCGAGATCTTCGCCGACTTCATGGCCCGCCGAGAGGCCGAGTTCACCATGTATCCGGTTACCCTGGCGGGGTTCGGCGGCACGCCCGCGCTCCCGATGCCGGCCGGGACGACAAGCTTCGGCGGCCTGCCATGGACCCGGGCCGCGACGAACGCGATCCTGGCGCTGCTCGATCGGGAGAACGTCGGCCGGGCGACCCTGGTGGCCCACTGGATCGGCGCCTCGCAAATCGCGCTCCGGCTCGCGCTCGACCATCCGGACCGCTTCGACGCCGTCATCCTGATCGGCGGCGTCGCCAAGGTGTTCTACGTCCAAGGCGGCAACCGGGCGATGCTCGAGTGGACGCCAGCCCAGCACGTGGCCTTTGCCGACGGGATGGGGCAGCGGTGGTTCAAGACCGTCACCCGCCGGACCTGGGACGACAACAACTTCATGCCCTTCGACTACGCCATCCACCCGGTGCGGGCGCTCCAACTCTGGCGGGCCGCGGCCGAACCGACCCTGCCGACCTGGATTCGCTGGCTGCTCGAGTTCTACGCGCAGAATCTCGGGCCCGAACTCCTCCGACTGACGGTCCCGACGCTGGTGATCCGCCCCGGGTTCGACGACCCCGGCTTCTTCGTCGACGGCGAGCGGACCTACATGCGGGACCTGTGCCTCGGCAGCTGGTCCGGCCTCGAAGGCAAGGCCCCCGCGCTGACGTTCGCCACCGTGTCGGGAGCTCGGCTGTTCGTGATGGACGACCAACCGGCCGCACTGGACCGGCTGGTCACGGGATTCCTGACCGCCCACCGCTGACGGGGAGCGACGGGTCCGCCTAACGCCCGATTCGCACCGCCACCCCCACCGCGACGCCCCCGGACCGCGCGGCCACCACCGGGCGCCAGCCGGCCACGCGGCCAGGCGCCCATGCCTCGTGGCCGACCCAGCCCACCACCGCGCCGACGACCAAGCCACCTGTCCCCATGATGAGCGCGTTCATGGCCACCGACTCGCCCCGTGTGGTCGGCTCGAACAGGCAGTCGAGGAATGCCTTCGGTTCGCAAAGCGGCGCCACCGCCCCGATCAGTGCCCCGCCCACGCCGCCGATCCCGATTCCCAGCAGAATGCTCTTCCCGACCGGGTGCCGGCGTCCGACCGACACCTCGATCCGGCGCACGTTCTCGAGCGCCAGCCGAACCGAAGGAGCCGCTTTCTCGCACGCCACCCGCAGGGCAATCGAGTCGGCCTCGAAGGCCGTCACGGTGCCCTGGACGGTGCGCCTGGGAGACACCAGCCTGACCTTGATCCTCGATCCGACCGCGACCGGTCGCGGGTCCTGCGACGCGGCGAAAGTCGTCACGACCAGGGTGAGAGCGGCCGCGACGAGGACGGGGCGGATGGGACGCATGACGCCTCTCCTGTCCCGGGAGCAATGAATATCGCCGCGCCGTGGTGAGACGGGGCTGATGCAGGCGGTAACGAAGCTTCAGGAAGGACCGCCCCCCGCCGGGCCCGCCCGCAACCCGCCACCTGAAACGCTCGTACGGACCGCAGCGCCCCCTCGACCACCAACCCTCACCCACCCGACATGACCCTCCTTGGCCCCCTGGCCCGAACCACCGCCCTGCTCCTCGTCGTCGCACCGGCCGCCCTTGCTCAAGCCCCGGCGCCCGATGCCGCCGGCCCCTTCGCGGGCGCCACCGGCGCTTTCATTGCCCTCTCGGTGCCCGACCTCGAGTCGAGCGTCCGTTGGTATACGGAGACCCTTGGACTCCGCCAGGTCATGACCATTCCGAGGATGGGGCCGATCGTCGGAGGTGCGGCGCTCGAGGGCGACGGCATCTTCGTCGAACTCATCCAGCGCGAAGACGCCCGCCCCGGCCCCACGCCCGCCGAACTCCTCCACGGGATCGTCAAGGCGGGCATCCTCGTCGCCGACTTCGAGCGGACGGTCGCCGCCCTGCGGGCCCGCGGCGTGACGTTCTTTGCCGGCCCCTTCCCCGCCCGGCCGGGCCAGCGGGCCAACGTCATGTTCAAGGACAACGCCGGCAACATGCTGCAGATCCTGGGTCCCCTCGCGCGGTAGGCGGCAGCCCGCGGACGGCGCCACTTGACAGCGCCGCCGACGTCGCCGAGTCTCAACGTCGCGAGTCGAGGTTCGCTCACCCGGCCCGTCGGCCCGAGGCTCAACGATGAAAGCCGCCATCAGCGCCCGGTATGGATCTCCGGACGTCCTGGAAATCCGAGAGGTGCCAGCCCCGAAACCCCAGGCGGCCGAGGTGCTGGTCCGGGTCCACGCGACGACGGTGAGCCGCACCGACTGCGGCATGCTCCGCCCCCACCCGGCCTTCGTCCGACTTGGGGCCGGACTGCTCCGACCGAAGCTCACCATCCTCGGCATGGACTTCGCCGGCCGGATCGAGGCGGTCGGCTCGTCCGTCACCAGCTACAAACCGGGCGATCGGGTCTTCGGATTGTCGCCCGGTGTCTATGGCGCCCACGCCGAGTACCTCTGTCTCCCCGAGCACGGCGCCCTCGCCTCCCTGCCCGAGGGCATCCCCTTCGGCAACGCGGTGGTGGGCGAAGGCGCCTGGTACGCTGACACCGATCTCCGGGCCCTGGCAGTCGGCCCTGGCCACGACATCCTTATCTACGGCGCTTCGGGGGCCATCGGGACGGCCGCGGTCCAACTCGCCAAATGCCGCGGGGCCACCGTCACCGCGGTCGTGGCCACCCGACACCTCGACCTGGTCCGAAGCCTCGGCGCCGATCACGCCATCGACTACACGACCCAGGACTTTACCCGGATTGGCCGGACCTTCGACTCGGTGTTCGACGCCGTCGGCAAGACCACCTACTTCCAGTGCCGAAGGCTGCTCGAGCCCAATGGACGGTTTGCGGCAACGGACCTGGGCCCCTGGGGACAGAATCCGCTGCTTGCCATCTGGTCGGCCATCTCCGGCAGCCGGCGGGTGCTGTTCCCGCTGCCGCGCGCCGGCACGGCCCGAGCGTGCCTCGAGTTCCTGGCCGCCCGCATGGCGGCGGGCGAGTACCGCGCCGTGGTCGATCGCGAGTATCCGCTCGACGCCATCGCCGACGCCTATCGGTATGTGGAGACCCAGCAGAAGACCGGCATCGTCGTCATCAACGTCTGACCAGTCGGTGGTTTGGAGGTTCTTCATGAACACCAGCCCGGGTCAACCAGCTGGCCGGGCGACCGCCTATTGCGGCCCCATGAGCCCCTTTGGGGGGCTCCTGCGCGCGTAGGGGTAGGAGGGGGCTCCAAAGGGCCCCGTTCAGCAACCCTCGCGCGAGCGGACCGACCATGCGACGCATTCGACCCGTGCTACCGGCATCGACCATCGGGGTGCTGCTCGGGCTCCTGACCGGGTGCGGCGGGACGACCAGTCCGACATCCCCGCCTCCCCCGCCCCCACCGGCCGTCGCGTCGGTCACCGTGGCCCCGGATTCCACCGTGTTGGTGCCCGCCCAGACCGCGACCCTCGCGGCCACCCTCCGGGCCGCCGACGGGTCGTCGCTGAGTGGCCGAACCGTCACCTGGACGACCGGATCGGCAAGCGTTGCCACGGTCTCTGCCGCCGGGGAGGTGGTCGGGGTCGGTGCGGGCATCACGCAGGTAACGGCATCGGCCGAAGGGAGGAGCGGATCGGCCACGGTGGTCGTCCGGGAGGGTGCCATGATCGGCGCCGCGGGTGGCACGGTGACGGCGGACGGGGGAAACCTGGAGATCGTGGTGCCCGCCGGGGCCCTGACCGCCGCCACGCCGATATCCGTCACCAGAATGGCCGCGCCGCCCAGCGCCGGGGCCCTGCGGGGCGCGTTGGCGTACGACCTCGGGCCGAACGGCACCCAGTTCGCCGCGCCGGTCCGATTGACCATCCGCCACGCCAGCACCGGGGTCGATTCCCTCCTGCCGTTGCTTCGCGTGGTCCGGTTCACCAACGGTTCCTGGGTTGCTCTCCCCGGCGGGACCGCCAACGCGGCCAATCTGACGGTGACCGCCGAGACCGGTTCCTTCAGCAGCTATGGCCTCGGCTTTGCCGTCAGCATGGAGCCAGTGGTGGTCTCGCCGGCCAAACTCTCGATCTACGTCGGCCAGACGGCCTCGTTCACCGCGAGCGTTCGGATCAACGGCAGTTCCGTCCCGGGCAACGTCGTCGGTCCCTTTACCGTTCTGCCGGTCACGTGGACCGGAGACCAGGGCATCCTCGTCTCGGGCGCCGACCGGGTCGCCTCGGTCACGGGCCAACTCCACGGTGACACCGAACAGTCGGTCGGGGCAATCGCCCGGATCCGGGCCCCCTGCAGCGCGGGTTTCGCAAATCACTTCCTCCACCCGAACAAGTGCTACCTGGGCGACATCAACGGCACGCCCGTGCTGAGTGATGCCGTCCAGCTCAACGCGGTCGGATCCGCCAAAGTCATGGTCCTCCGCGTTCCGGTTCGCTCCGTGCAGGTCACGCCGGGCACCGCCCAAGTCACCGCTGGCCAGACCCTTCAACTCCAGGCCATGGCCCGCGACTCGGTCGGAGGGCCACTCGCCGATCGCACCGTCGCGTGGACCAGTGGCAACGTGACCAAGGCGACAGTCTCGTCTGCCGGGATGGTGACCGCCCTCGCGCCTGGGACGGTGACGATCAATGCCACCAGCGAAGGGGTCCTCGGTACCGCCACGCTGACCATTGTGGGTTCCACTGCGGTGGTCACGTCGGTGCAAGTGACCAGTCCCGTCTCCACGATCGAGGTCGGCGCGACCACCCAGCTCACCGCAACCGCCCGCGACAACCAGGGCAACGTCGTGACCGGTCGGCCGGTCGGTTGGTCCTCCCAGAATACCGCGATCGCGACGGTGTCGCCGACGGGCTTGGTGACCGGCATCGCGGCCGGCGGCCCGGTCAGCATCCGAGCGACCGTCGACGGGATCGTGGGCGGCGTCAACCTGACCGTCACCACGGCGGTGCCGCTCGTGCGCGGGATACCGGCCGCCGGGGTCGACCGATTCAGCTGCCTCCTACGCGACGACGGCACCACCTGGTGCTGGGGTCAAGGCACCTCCGGGCAACTCGGCATCACCACGACCCCCGCGTCACAACCGGTCCCGACCCGCCTCACGACGGCACCGACCTTTGCCGCGCTCGTCGGGGGCGGGTCCGTGGGTCTGCACTCGCCGCCCGAGCAATACCATGCCTGCGGACTGACTGCCGGCGGGGAGGCCTGGTGCTGGGGCGCCAACCACGTCGGCCAGCTCGGCGACGGCGGCACAGCCCAACGCAACATCCCAACCATGGTCACCGGCGGGCTGCACTTCGCCCACCTCGCTCTGGCACCGGCCTGGCGGACCTGCGGCGTCACCACCGGCGGCGAGGCCTACTGCTGGGGGAGCAGCACCTACGGCCACGGCAATCCCGCCGTCTCGATTCGACCGGTCCCAACCAGGATCGCGACCTCGCAACTCTTTTCCCGGATCGCGGCGGCCCAATTCGTGACCTGTGCGTTGACGGCGGCCGGAGCCCCGTGGTGCTGGGGTCCCGAGGCGGACGGCGAGGCCGGGGATGGCGACGGGACCAACGACACCCACGACCAACCCAAGCAGGTCGTCGGCGGCCATGTCTTCACCCAGTTGGTGGCGGGCGCGACCCACTTCTGCGGCCTCAAAGCCGATGGGTCGGCCTGGTGCTGGGGCGGGAACTCGCAATCGCCGCTAGGTGACGGTACGACGCTACGTCGGAGCGCCCCGGTGGCGGTGGCCACCCCAGTTCGCTTCACCGCCCTCTCCGCGGGCCTCAATGCCACCTGTGGCATTGCGACCAACCAGATGGTCTGGTGTTGGGGGCGCCGCGAGGCGGCAGGCGGTGGGCTGGGATCGCCGAGCAGCTTTTCGACGCCGGTCGCGGTCCCCCTGACCCAGACGTTCACGGCCATCTCGGTCGGGGGCGGCCATACCTGCGGAACCGCCAGCGACGGCATCTGGTGCTGGGGCAACAATCAGTGGGGCCAGCTCGGTAACGGGAGCACCGCCCTGGTTCCGCTCGGGCCGGTCAAGGTCGTGTTCCCGAACTGACGACCCGCCCCTGCACGCCGCGGTTCACTTTGCCACGACCGCCCGGTCGAACATCACGAACACGTCGGCC
>JAEUJH010000742.1 GCA_016794825.1 Gemmatimonadota bacterium | reverse complement strand
GTGATCGGCGTGGTCCAGCCGGCGCCGTACTTTCCCGACCGGATGGACGCCCTGCTCAACATGTCGATCAGCGAGCACCACACCAGCGCCATGATGGTGCAGGGGCGGACCCATCGGATGACCGACATGATCGCCCGACTCGCGCCGGGCGCGTCGGTGGCGCAGGCCCGCCAGGAGGTGGCCGACATCCGAACCCGGGTCCAGGCCGACCACCCGGACGCCTACGACGCGGCGTCGAACTATCGGGTGACGCTGACGCCGTTCCAGGAAGTGCTGGGGCAGCGGGCCCGGCTGACGCTCTGGCTCCTGATGGGCGCCGCGGCGTTCGTCCTGATCATCGCCTGCGCCAACGTGGCCAACCTGACGCTGATGCGGGGCGTCAAGCGGGAGCAGGAACTGGTGATTCGCTCGGCCCTGGGTGCCGGGTCGGGCACGCTCCGACGGCTCCTTCTGGCCGAGAATTTGGTGCTGGCGCTGGCGGGCAGCGCGCTCGGTCTGCTGGTGGCGGTCGGTGGCGTCGGGATGCTGACGGCGCTCGCGGCCCGGTATTCACCCCGGGCCAACGAGATCCGGCTCGACGGCGCGGTGCTGGCGTTCACGCTGCTGCTCGCGCTGGTCGTGGCCGTGATGCTCGCCTACGCACCGAGGTTCGTGAAGGAATCGGCGCTCGGCGCGTGGCTCACGGGGGCCGGGAAGTCCTCGGCCAACCGCCGTCGGCAGCGGCTGCAACGCGCGCTGGTGGTGGCGCAGGTCGCGGTGTCGGTGGTCCTCCTGACCGGGGCGGGTCTGCTGACCCGGACCATGCTGCAGCTGGCCGAGGTCGAAACCGGGTTCAAGGAGCAGGAAGTCCTGACCATGGAAGTGCCGCTCGACCAGGGTGGCCGGAGCGCCGCCGATCTGGTGGCCATGTATCGGCGGATCCAGACCGAAATCGCCGCCCTGCCAGGCGTCGCCGAAGTCGGGCTGGGGTCGACGGTCCCGCTCCGGAACGCGGGCGGCTTCCAGCTCGAGGTCAAGGCCGAAGGCCGGACGCTCGGGCCGGGTGAACCGATGCCTCGAGCCGACTATCGGACCGCGAGTCCGGAGTATTTCCGCGCGGCCGGGTTGCCGCTCCGCGCCGGGCGTTCGTTCGAAGACACCGATCAGCAGGGCGCGCCGCTCGTGGTGATCCTGAATCAGGCTCTGGCCGACCGGCTCTTTCCGGGCGTCGACCCGATCGGGCGCCGGGTGGCCTGGACTGGCGACGTCCTCCGGTTCGTCCCGATCAGCGGCGAGTGGCGGACCGTGGTGGGCGTGGTCGCGAACACCAAGGATGACGGGCTGGACGGGGGGACTCGGCTGGTGATGTTCCAGCCGTTTACCCAGGAAATGTTTCCGGGAGGCGGGATCGTGATCCGGGCCAACCGCGACGCCGCCAGCGTGGCTCCTGGCGCCACCCGGCTGGTGCGGGACATCGCGCCGAAGGCGCCGATCGAGAACGTCCTCACGGTCGACCAGATCAAGGCCGAAGGCATGGC
>JAEUJH010000669.1 GCA_016794825.1 Gemmatimonadota bacterium | reverse complement strand
TGGCCGGCTGCCCCCTTGGTCGTACACCCGGGATGGCCAGGCCGGCTTCGGAACCCTGCTCGGCGCCACCGCCGTCGTCAACAATCTGCCCGCCGGGACCTATCTCATCCGCGCCGGCGCCATGCTCGAAGGCACCACCGTCTACCTCCCCTCGGTCGCGGTCTTCGGCACCCAGGTGGCCAACGGGGTCAATCAGCGGGTGACGGTGGCCTGGAGTCCGGGTGCCGCCGTCACCGATCTGACGGCCGGCACCCCGCTCGGTGGGCTGGCGCTGCCTAACGGACAGAGCCGGATCTTCCGGATCGGGGTTCCGAACGGCGCCACCGAGCTGCGCGTGACGGTGTCCGGCGGCACCGGCGACGCCAATCTGTATCTCCGGCCGGACTCGTTGCCCGGGTTTCCGAGCGGGGTGGCCTGCGCCGGCGAAACGCCCGGCACCAGCGAAGTGTGCGTGGTCCCCAATCCCAAGGCCGGCACCTGGTACCTCCACCTCGCGGCGGTCCAGGCGTTCCAGGGAGTCGCGCTGAGCGCGACCACGGCCGGTGCCGCGTTCGTGACGCTCCAGGGTGGTCCGGGCAGCGGTCGGCTGCGGGTGCCCGCCGTGGCCGGCCAGGCAGCGCTCGACTGCCTGGTCACCAACGGAACGACCTCCGGGGTGTGCGAAGGATCCTACCCGACCGGCACCACGCTGGCGGTGACGGCCACGCCCACGCCGCCCTCGGCGTTTACCGGCTGGACCGCCGGGTGCGTCGGCACCGCCAATCCGTGCTCCTATCAGGTGGCGGGCAGCGCCGTGGTCCGCGCGGGGTTTGCCGTTCCGGCCACCAAGTACCGACTCACCATCGTGGCCGGCGCCGGATCGGTCGGCGGCGTGGTGACGTCCAGCCCGGCGGGGATCAACTGCACCATCAGCGCGGCCGGGCAGCCCGCCGCCACCGGCTGCGCCGCCGACTTCGACGCCAACACGGTGGTCCGCCTGACGCCGTCGGGCGCCAACCCGCTCAAGAACTGGGACAGCGCCTGCGTCAACGTCGCCCCCACGGTGCCGTGTGACGTGACCATGGCGGCCGACCTGGCGGCCGGCGTGACCTTCGAACTCCCGAAGCCGCTGATCCAGGTGGTCAGCTCGCTCAAGCGGGCCGCCGTGGGCGCCATCGATCCGGCCACCACCTTCGCGATCCCGATCGCCAACGCCGGTGGCGGCGACCTCCGGATCAAGCAGCCCCTCGCCGCGCCGCAGCTCAACCGGGGCAGCGGGTGGGTCACGGCGTCGGTGCAGTACGTCGGCCCCACGTCCTCGACGCTGGTGCTCGACATCGCGCCCGACAAACTCCGTCCCCTCGGTCGCACCGATTTCACCGCTCGCCTGGTCCTCGAAGCCGAGGGCACCGGTCAGCTGGTCAACGTCGACTTCTCGATCCGCCCCCTGGTCAACACCACGCCGGTGCTGGCCAATCGGGTGGTGTACTTCCACTACGAGCCGCAGAATCCGCTGCCCGAACTGCGGACCCTGCTGCCCTTCCTGGGTCGGAACGGTCAGCCGCTGCAGCCGAGTCAGGTCCAGTTCCAGCAGTCCGCCAACAACTGGATCAAGGACGTCACCGTCGACGGCTCGGCCATCTCGATGATCACCAGCGCGATCGATCACAGCACGGTCACCCCGGATGGCAACGCCAACCAGGCCGTCAGCATCAAGGTCCAGACGCCCACCGACCGCTGCGACCGGATCAATCCCAACGACAACAAGCACTGCACCATCCTGGCCTACTACACCCGCGACCTCCGGCCGCTGATGCACCTCGATCCCTGGGGCCTGGTCTTTACCCCGACCTCGCCCGGGCCGCTCGAGGCCACCATCAAGGCGTTCAACCCTCACCTGGGACGCCTGCTCCCGGGCGCGCGGATCAAGTCGGACGACTGCGGCCCCTGGGTCACCGCCAAGTCGATCGTGCCCGGCGCGCTCGACAAGTTCCGGGCCCAGGTCGACTTCGCGGCGGTCCCGACCGACACGACCCTGACCTGCAACGTCATCATCGCGGCGTTGATGGAAGAGGCCGGCAATCCGACCGATTCGACCGAACGGAGCCTCGAGATCGTGGCGACCCGCCCGCCCCTCGACGCGATCACGCCCGAATATCCCGACCTCGGCCTGGTGGCCACCGCCACCCAGACGACCCGCCCGGTGCTGCTCTACAACTTCGGCGCGGGGATCCTCAATCTGGTGAGCGTGGCGGCGACCGCCGGGACTTGCCCGGCCGGCCTCCTGAACGCCCGGATCGACCCGGTCCGCAATCTCCGGCTCAACGACAACCGGCTCACCACGGCCCAGGCCGAAGTCCAACTCAACCGGACCGGCGTCGCGGCCGGCACGACTTGCGCGGGATCGGTGACCATCACCGCCAGCGCCGGCACCCCGGTGACGATTCCCGTGACCGTGAAGGTTCCCTGACGACGGTTCGATACCCTAACGATCGAGGCAACATGGTGGCGAGGATCTGGCTGGTGGCGGGCGTGATGGTGACGATGGCCGGAACGGCCGCGGCGCAGTCGCGGCAGACCGTGTCGCTGCAGGCGTCGGCGCTGGTGACCACGATCAACGGGCCCTCGTTCGAGAACTACGGCCTGAGCGCCGCGCCCGGAGGCGAACTCCAGGTCCGGGTCAACATTCAGCCCGGCGACTTTTCCCTCGGCGGCGGGTTCCAGTTCTCGAAGCACACCGGGACCTTCAACGCCACCGACTCCAAGGTCAACCTGACCGGTTTCTTCCTGGAGCCGCGCTACGCCATCCGGACCACGAGCCGGACCCTCCGGCCCTACCTGGCCGGCCGGATCGCGCTCCTCAAGCAGGCGCTCTCGTACGGCACCGGCACCGGCGCCATCGACGTCACCGCCAACGGCACCGCGTTCGGCGGCGGCGGCGGGTTCGCGGTCCGCCTCTCGCCCAACGTCAACTTCGACCTCGGCGCCGCGTTCACCAGCGCCAATTTCGGGGAGTACCAGGACAACGGCACGCCCACCGGCGAGGACGCCAAGGGCGGGTCGAGCTACGTCATCAAGGCGGGCGTGACGATCGGGATCGGCAAGTAGTTCCGATCAGGGAACTCAGGTGGGCGGGCGCCGGGTCAGCGAGAAACTCCGAATGGTCCACTGGTCTCCCAGGCGGGTGTAGCGGACCAGGACCGACAAGGTGGCCGAGCGGCGCCCGCCGGCCACCGGATCGCGGTACCGAACCGAAATCTGCAGGGCGCTGACCGCCCCGTTAGGCTGCACCTCGGTCTGGGCCCCGGCCAGGGTCGCCGACTCGAGATCCTCCCGCACCATCGTGGCCAGCCGATCGCCCCAGCCGGCGTCGGTGCCCGTCTCCGCCTGATACAAACCCATCAACGCGCCGGTGTTCCGCTTCGCAAACAGGTCGACCAGCGCCCGGTTCCGGGTCTCGATCTCCGCCTCGGCGCTCGGGGCGCCGCCGGAGTTCCCGCTCGTCGTGCTTCCGCCGGTCGTGGCGGTGTCGCGGACCGGTTCCGGCACGTCGACCAGGATCGTCGCGGTCTTCCCGCCCGGGGCGGTGGCCGTGATCCGGATCCGCGGGCCCGCGGCGCGAGCGCGGATCGTCCCGTCCGGTCCGACCGTCACCGCGTCGCTCGCCGACGACCAGGTCACCGGCATGTCGAGCCGGCGGCCCTGCTGGTCGAAGCTCTCGGCCACGAGCTGACGCCCCTCGCCGACCGCCAGGGTCGCGGTGGCCGGCCGGATCTCGAGGCGCGCCACCTCCACCGGCTGCGGCTCGGCCCGACGGCCCCCGACCGGAACCGAG
>JAEUJH010000721.1 GCA_016794825.1 Gemmatimonadota bacterium | reverse complement strand
CCTCTACCAGGCGGGGAGACAAGACTACGATACCACCCCCCTCAAAGCCAAGCTCGGCCGGCTGCTCGGGGTCGAGCCCGCCGCGGTCGGGTTCGTTCCCACCACCACCGACGGGGTTGCCGGAATCCTGAACGGAATTCCCTGGCGGTCGGGCGACAACGTCGTCGTCCCCGCCAACGACTTCCCCGGGGTGGTGTACGCGTGTCTCGGCCTGGCGTCGCGAGGGGTCGACGTCCGGCGGGTGCCGGTCGACGGTCACGTCGACCTCGATCGGGTACTCGACCGGATCGACGGCCGAACCAGAGCCGTGGCGATCAGTCACGTGCATTGGCAGACCGGACACCGGATCGACCTGGCCCGGCTTGGCGCCGCGTGTCGCGCCGTGGGGGCGTACTCGGTGGTCGACGCCATTCAGAGCCTGGGGGCGGTGCCGGTGTCTCCCGCCGAGGACGGCATCGATGTTCTGGTGGCCGGGACCTACAAGTGGCTCCTCGGCATCGCGGGCGCGGCGGTGATGTACGTCGGCCCGCGGATTCTGGCCGAGGTCCCACCGGATCGACTCGGCTGGGCGGGGATGCGGACCTCGGTCTACGCCGAGCCCGAGCTGGCGCTGGCGCCGGATGCCTCGCGATTCCTGGTCGGGGGCGCCCCCGATCCGGTCCTGATCCCCCTCGAGCACTCGGTGGACCTGCTGCTCGAGGCAACGCCGGGGCGGATCTTCCAGCACGTGACGGGGTTGCTCGATCACCTGGTCGACGGACTCGGCGAGATCGGGCTCCAGGTCGGGTCCGACCTGGTGCCGGCGCGCCGTTCGACGATCCTGAGCGTCACCACCGGCGAGCGAGCCGCCGACGATCGGCTCTGCGACGCAATGGTGGCCTCGGGCGTCATCGTCGCTCGACGGGGGCCCGGGATCCGGGTGGCGCCCCATCTCCACAATCGGATTGCCGACATCGATCGGTTGCTCGAAGCGGCCGCTCGGACGGTCGGGGCCGGTCGATGACCCATCCGAACGAGCCGGTGTCGGATTTCGAGCGGGACACGCTTCCGTGGCTCGCCGACGTGCGGCGGTACGCCTACCGGTTGACCGGATCCGCGGCCGATGCGGACGATCTGACCCAGATCACGTTCCTCAATGCGTTCCGCGGCTGGCACACCTTCCGACCGGGGAGCGACGTTCGGCGCTGGCTGTTCGCGATTGCCCGGAATGCCCATTTCCGGAACCGGCCCCGGCGGGAAAAGTTGGTCGCCACCGAGGACGCGGAACTCGAGTCGCTGGCGGCGGCTACCGATTCAGGGAGGGCCTCCGAAGCGCTCGAGGCCCTGGAGCGAATCGATCTGGCCGCCGGAATCGACGCCGAGATTGCCCGGCTGGCGGACGCGTATCGGGAAGCGGTGCTGATGGTGGACGTCGAAGGACTGAGCTACGAAGAAGCGGCGGCGCAGGCCGGGGTCCCGGTCGGCACGATTCGGTCGCGCTTGTATCGGGCCCGTCGCCAGTTGCAGCAGGCCCTCATTGCCAGGGCCGAGGATGCCGGATTGATCGGAGGAAAGGAATGAGCAACTGCGGATCGGGTGACGACTGCCTCGAGGCCTGCAAACGCCTGTTCGGCTATCTCGACGGCGAGCTGACGGCGGAGCAGGCGGCGGAATTCGAGGCTCATCTGGCTCGGTGCGGCCGCTGCGCGGACGCTCACGCAGCCGAACGGAAACTGCTTGCCGCCATCAAGTCGTCGGAGGCGGGCTCGACCGATCTCGACCTCCGCCGTCGGATCCTGGCCGCTCTTCGCGCCACCCCACCTCGTTCAGAGTGATTGCCGGGCTCGTCGACGCGAGCCCGGCGCCGGTGCTCAGCGCCGACCGGCCACCACCGCATCCTCTCCCAGCACCCGATCGAGCGCCGCCACCAGCATCTCGGCGTCGTCCGGCGAAAAACAGAGCGGGGGTTTGATCTTGATCACGTTGTGGTCGGGCCCGTCGGTGCTGACCAGGATGCCCAGCGCCCGGAGCCGATTGGCGACGTAGCCGGCGGCCGCCGGGTCGGGCGTCCGCCGATCGCGATCGGACACCAGTTCGAGTCCCACGAAGAGACCGAGCCCGCGCGCGTCGCCCGCCGCGGGGTGACGCGCCACCAGGCCCTTGAGGCCGGCCAACAACTGGCGCCCGGTGCCGAGGGCACGAGCCTGGAGGTCCTCGTCGAACAGCACGTCGAGCACCGCCAGGCCGACGGCCGCCGACACCGGGTTGCCGCCGAAGGTCGAGAAGAACTCCATCCCGTTCGCGAACGACGCGGCGATCTCGGGAGTCGTCACCACCACGCCGAGCGGATGG
>JAEUJH010000599.1 GCA_016794825.1 Gemmatimonadota bacterium | reverse complement strand
CCCGAATCGACGCCGCTGCCGCCCGGATCGAGTCGATTCGGCCCGACGCCGCGCCTCAGTTGGGCTTCCAGCCCGGCCCGCGGAGCGGCATGCCCGGCTTGGCGCCGGTGTGCTGGCCCTGGTCCACCACCAGCTGCCCGTTGACCAGCACGTAATCGATCCCGACCGGGTTCTTGGTCGGTTCGGTCCAGGTCGACTCGTCGTTGATCTTGTCGTAGTCGAAGATCGTGATGTCGGCCCAGTTGCCCTCCTTGAGCGAGCCCCGGCCGGCGAGCTTCATCCGGGTGGCGGGCCACGAGGTCATCTTCCGGATGGCGTCAGGCAGCGTCAGGACGCCGTATTCCCGGACGTACTTCGCGATGATCCGCGGGTGGGTCCCGTAGGCTCTGGGGTGGGGAAGCCCGGCGGCCTCGGTGGCGCCGACCTGGAGCGCCGCGCCCGCGTCGCTCCCGATGCTGACCCACGGAAACTTGAGCGCCGTGCGGACGTCCTCTTCGCCCATCATGTGGTAGATGGCGGTGACCCGGCCCTGCCCCGCCAGCACCATGTCCCACGCCGCGTCGACCGGGTCCTTCTTCATCAGCTTGGCGATTTCCGTAATCGACTTGCCGTGGTACTTCTCGTTCTCCGGGTTGCGCGCGCTGGCCAGGACGATCCCGTCCCACCCACCCGCCGCCTCGATGATGTTCCACCACCCCGGCGATCCGGTCTTGATCTCCTTCTTGAGCCGAGCCCGGATGGCGGGATTGGTGAGCCGGGCGCGGAGCGAGTCCTGACCGCCCTCGAACGCCCATGACGGGATGGTGGCTTCGAGACCGGTGCCGCCCGCCGTGTAGGGGTACTGATCCGCGGCGACGTCGACTCCGCGGGCCCGGGCCGCCTCGATCAGTTCGCCCGCGGCCTTCATGAGTTTGCCCCACCCCGGCTTGTACGCGGCCTTGAGGTGGAAGACCTCGACCTGGACGCCGGCCCCCTCGCCGATGGCGATGGCCTCGCCGATGGCGTCGAGCAGTTCCTTGCCTTCGCCCCGGATGTGGCTGGCGTAGGTCCCGCCGTACGGCGCGATGGCCTTGGCCACCTCGATCAGCTCCTCGGTGCTGGCGTAGCTCGACGGCGGGTAGATCAGCGCCGTCGTCATGCCCATGGCGCCACCGCGCATGGCCGTGTCGACGATGGCCCGCATCCGCTGGTATTCCTCGGCCGTGGGCTTCCGGGCCGTCGGGCCCATCACCACGTTGCGCGCCTGGGTCTCGCTGAAGTACGACCCGAAGTTCATGCTGATGCCCTGGCGCTCGAGCGTCTGGAAGTACTCCGGAATCCGCCCGGCGGGCACCGGGAAGCCGCCTTCGCCGCCGATCGAGGTGGTGACGCCCTGGAGCACCTTGTTCTGCGCCAGGCCGTTGCGGAGCAGCACGCCGCCCGACTGGTCCATCATGTCGATCCACCCGGGCGTCACGTACTTGCCGGTTGCGTCGATCTCGCGGGTGCCCTTCTCGGCGATCCGCCCGATCCGCACGATCTTGCCGCCCGCGATGGCCACGTCGGCCAGGATCCACGGGTTGCCCATCCCGTCGAGGACCTTGCCGTTGCGGATGACGACGTCGTATCCCTGCGCCGCGGCGGCCAGGGGAAGACAGAGGGCAACCAGCGTGGTGAGCGCGGTGGTCGCGTGACGGAGCAGGCGCATCGGAACCTCGGCGTCGAAGGGCAGATCGTTTGTATACAATGAGGAGAGTAACCCGCCTGGCGCGGAGACGGGAGTCGGGACGTCAGCCGCCCAGTTCGGCGGCGAGGGTCTCCAGTTCCTCCCATCGCGCCACCGCGTCGGCGTGGGCTCGGTCGATCTCGGTCAGACGGGCCTTGGCGCGGGCCACCGCCGTCCCGTCGCGGAGGAAGGCGGGATCGGCCAGGCTGGCGAAGACGGTGTCCCGTTCCCGCTCGAGCGCGTCGATCCGCTCCGGCAACTCGGCCAGCTCCCGGGTTTCCTTGAACGACAGCTTCCGTTTCCTGGTGGGCTTGGCCGCCGGCGTCGGCTCGGGTTCCGGCCGCTTCGGGGCCGGCTTGGGCGGGCCGGCGGGCCGCTGCCGGACCCAGTCGCTGTAGCCGCCGACGTACTCGCCGATCCGGCCGTTCCCCTCGAAGACCAGGGTACTGGTGACGACGTTGTCGAGGAAGTCGCGGTCGTGGCTCGCCACCAGCAGGGTGCCGGAGAACTCGAGGAGGAGATCCTCGAGGAGATCGAGCGTTTCGATGTCGAGATCGTTGGTGGGCTCGTCGAGCGCCAGGAGGTTGAAGGGGCGGGTGAACAGCCGGGCCAGCATCAGCCGGTTCCGCTCGCCGCCGGACAGCGCCTTGACCGGCGTGCGGGCCCGCTCCGGCGGGAACAGGAAGCTCTGGAGGTAGCCGTGGACGTGGCGGCGGGTCGCGCCGATGTCGACATGGTCGGCGCCGCCGGCAATGCTGTCGAACACGCTCCGCTCCGGATCGAGCTGCTCCCGAAGCTGATCGAAGTAGGCGATCTCGAGTCCGGTGCCGAACCGGATCGATCCCGAAGTCGGCGCCAACTCGCCAAGCAGGAGCCGGAGGAGCGTGGTCTTGCCGGAGCCGTTCGGACCGATCAGGCCGATCCGATCGCCCCGCATGACGGTGGTGGTCAACCCGCGGACGATCGGTCGGGACCCGTGGTGGAACTCGAGGTTGCGGATGTCCATCACCAGCTTGCCGGAACGGTCGGCCTCCTGGGCCTCCATCTTGACGGTGCCGACCCGCTCCCGGCGGGCGCCCCGTTCGCGGCGGAGCGCCTCGAGCGCCCGCACCCGTCCCTCGTTGCGGGTCCGCCGGGCCTTGATGCCGGTCCGGATCCAGACCTCTTCCTTGGCGAGCTTCTTGTCGAACAGCGCCCACTCGCGCTCCTCCGCCGCGAGCGCCGCCTCCTTCCGCTCGAGATACCCGTCGTAGTCCGGACCCCAGTCGCTGAGGCGCCCCCGATCCAGCTCGATGATCCGGGTGGCGACCCGACGGAGGAAGGTCCGGTCGTGGGTCACGAAGAGCAGCGTGATGCCCTTGGTGATGAGGTAGTCCTCCATCCACTCGATGGCGTCGATGTCGAGATGGTTGGTGGGCTCGTCGAGGAGCAGGAGGTCGGGTTCGCGAACCAGGGCCCTGGCCAGCAGCGCCTGGCGCCGGCGCCCGCCGGAGGCCCGATCGAAGGGAAGATCCGGGTCCAGGCCGAGGTGGGAGAGCACCGTCTCGACCCGGGTCTGGAGCTGCCAGGCGTTGTGGGCCTCGAGTTCGTGGTGGAGCCGGTCCATTTCCCGGAGCGCGGCGTCGCCCCCGCCGGAACCGACGGCCAGGCTGGCCTCGTGGTACCGGGCGAGCAGGGTTCCGGCCGGACCCAGGCCGCCGGCGGTGACGTCGAAGATCGATCCGGTCAGGTCGGTGGGGATCTCCTGGGACAGTCGGGTGACGGTGAGAGCGCTCGGCCGGATCAGTTCGCCCTGGTCGGGGGCGATGGTGCCGTCGAGCACCTTCATCAGCGTGCTCTTGCCGGTGCCGTTCCGGCCCAGGAGGGCCACCCGCTCGCCCCGGTCGAGGCCGAAGGTGGCGTGATCGAGCACCGGCGGTCCGCCGAAAGCGACGCAAACGTCCCGGATGCCGAGCAACGCCATCGATGATCCTGACTGGTTCGAGGATTGGGGCCGCCAATAGAAGCGGGGAACGGGGGGCATTTCAAGCACCGACCGATTGCAGTGTCTTGACAAAATAAACTGTCGGTAGCATCGTAGGGCCACGATCCCAGGGGGAGGACGGCATGGCACGCGAGGCAGTGGCGGTGGTTCGCGGTTCGGCGCAGGCCAGCGCCCTCCTGGGCGGCGGTCGGCGCCAGTTGCTGGAGGCCTTGGCGGAGCCCGACTCGGCGGCCGGTCTGGCCCGCCGCCTCGGCCTGCCGCGGCAGCGGGTCAACTATCACCTCCGGCTGCTCGAGCG
>JAEUJH010000581.1 GCA_016794825.1 Gemmatimonadota bacterium | reverse complement strand
CGGTTCGGTGCTGGTCGGGATGGCGTTCGGGGCGGGGTGGAGCCCGTGCATCGGTCCGATCCTCGGCGGCATCCTGAGCCTGGCCGCCACCGAGGCGGATCTGGGGCGCGGGGTGTGGCTTCTGGTGGCCTATTCGGCCGGATTGGCGGTGCCGTTCCTGGTGGCCGCGTTCGCGGTCGAGTCGTTCCTCGACTGGTTCCAGAAGTTCCGGCGTCACCTCAATCTGGTCCAGAAGGTCAGCGGTGTGCTGCTGGTGGTGGTGGGGCTGTTGATCGCGACCGGGCAGTTTACCAGGCTGGCGGGGTACCTCCAGAAGCTGACACCGGACTTCCTCGTTCGCCTACTCTAGGGCTTCCAGCTCCTCCTCGATCAACTGGGTGCGGACCAGCGCCGCAAACCTCCCGCCGGCCGCCAGCAGTTCCTCGTACCGCCCCGATTCCACGATCCGCCCCTGATCGAGTACCAGAATCCGGTCCGCGTCGCGGACCGCCGCCGCGCGGTGCGACACGACCACCGAGGTCTTGCCGGTCATGGCGTGACGAAGCTGTTCGAGGATCCGGGCCTCGGTCTGGGCATCGACCGCCGAGAGCGCGTCATCGAGAACCACGATCGGCGGATCCTGGGCGAGCGCCCGGGCGATCGCCGCCCGCTGCTTCTGCCCCCCTGACAGGTTGATCCCCCGTTCGCCGAGCAGGGTGTCGTAGCCGTTGGGCAGCTCGGCCACCGCCCGGTCGAGCTGGGCGACGGCCGCGACCCGCTCGAGGCGCCCGTCGTCGGGGGCGCCGAGGAGCACGTTGGCGCGGAGCGTAGTGCTGAAGAGAAACGTTTCCTGCGGCACGAAGCCGACGGCCGCACGGACCTCCGCCAGGGTCAGCTGCCGAAGGTCGACACCGTCGATGAGGATCCGACCCTGATCCGGGTCGTAGAGCCGGGCGATCAACTCGACGAGGGCGCTCTTCCCGGCGCCGGTGGCGCCCACCACACCGAGTGAGCCACCCGCGGGAACGTCGAACGAAACGCCCGCCAGGACCCAGGGCCGATCGGGCGCCGAGGGGTAGCGGAACCAGACGTCCTCGAACCGAATGGCCCGCGCCGCGCGGCCGGCGGGAAGCGCCACCGGCGCCGCCGGATCGGCGATCGGGATCGGTTCCTGGAAGATCGCGTTGATCCGGGACATGGCCGCGGTTCCGCGGAACGTCAGGTTGATGGCCCAGCCCAGGAACACGAGCGGCCACACCAGCAGCGCCAGGTAGACGAAGAACGCGACGAACTCGCCGGTCGAGATCGCGCCCGTCAGCACCAGGCGCCCACCCACCAACAGAACCACCACGCCGCTCAGTCCGCCGAGGAGGCCCAGGGTCGGATCGAGGGCCGCCTGGACCTTGGCCAGCCGGACGTTGCGGTCGGCGTAGTCCCGGTTGTGTCGTGCGAACGCCTCCGTTTCACGCGTCTCCTGACTGTACGCCCGGACGATCCGGATCCCGGTCAGATGCTGGCGCACGAACTCGGTCATCTTCCCGAACTGATCCTGGATGGCCAGCGACCGCTCGTGGATCCGTCGGCCCAGGACGGCTTCGAGCCCCGGGAGGGCCAGCAGCGGCAGCATGGCCAGGGCGGCCAGGGTCGGGTTGACGGCCACCATGGCGGGGATGAGAATCAGGCCCCGGGTCAGCGTGTCGGTCAGGTACATGATCGCCGGGCCCGCCACCATCCGGACGGCCAGGAGGTCGTTGGTGGCCCGGGCCATCAAGTCGCCCAGCGGGGTCCGGTCGTAGAAGCTCGGCGGGAGCGCCATCAACCGGGCAAAGAGGTCGTTGCGGAGGTCGTACTCGATCCGCCGGCTGATGCCGTTGAGGAGTCGACGCATTCCGTAGCGGAGGACGCCGCCGGCGATGGCCACCAGGACCAGCCAGAGGGCGGCCTGCCGGGCGGCCGGAATCGGGTTGGGCAGGGCCAGCGCGTCGATGCCGCGGCCCAGGAACCGGGGCACCAGGGTACTGAGGGAGTTCGAGCCAATGACGCAGGCCAGTCCCACGACGTACGTCCCGGTGTATTTTCCAAGGTAAGGACCGAGGGGACGCAAGTCTCGCATCACGAGGAGGACTCATGAGCAGGGTCAGACTGATGGCGATCGCGGCGCTGGTCGCGGTCGTGGGGTGCGGCAAGAATGGTGGCGGCGACGGTGCCGGGCAAGACTCGACCGCTGGTCGGGACCTGTCCTTGGCCCCAGTCGACTCGTCCGCCCAGTTGAACGACGCGGCCTCGCCGGCGGAGAGCACCACCGCGGCCCCGGAGGCTCCAGCCCCGGCCCCGACCCCGGCACCGCCGGCCCCGACTTCGACCACGCCGAAGCCGAAACCGCCGGCCAACAACCCGCCGGTTTCGCCGCCGCCGGCCTCCGTGCCGCCCTCTGCGCCGTCGCAACCCCCGGCGCCTCCGGCTCCGACCACCCGGTCCGTCGACGCCGGCGCGACGATGGCCCTCACGGCGTCGGCCGAGTTCTCCTCCAAGACCCACAAGGTGGGTCAGACGATCACGGCCACCGTCGCCAACGACGTCACCGATGAGGCCGGCAAGGTCGTGGTCCCCGCGGGGGCGACCGTCACCCTGGTGATCACGGAACTGGTCGTGTCAGAGAACAAGAGCGACTCGGGCAAGATCGCGCTTCGGGCCACGCAGGTTGCCTTCGGGGGCGAGACCTACGATGTCGACGGGTCGACCACCAAGGTCGACTACGCGCTCAAGGGGCGGGGCGTCCAGGCCGGTGACGCGGCCAAGGTGGGTGCCGGGGCCGTCGCGGGCGCCGTGGTGGGTCGGGTGTTGAGCGGCAAGAAGAAGGGCGCCGTGGTCGGTGGCGTCATCGGCGCCGCCGCGGGCACCGCGGCCGCCGCCAACTCGGCCGATCGGGACATCGTCGTGGCCCAGGGGGCCAAGATCGTCATCAAGCTGAAGAGCGCGCTCTCCGTCAAAGCCTGAGCGCGCGCCGCCGCACCAGGGGCAGGGGTGGATCCGACCGGGTCCACCCCTGCCTCGTTTTCAGGCTCTGGCGGGATCGAGCCTCAGGGGACGCCGGCTCCGCCCCCACCGCGTCGGGGATCACTCGCCCCGAGCCACCCGGCCGGGGTCCGGATGATCGCCTCGACGTCGCCCATCGGACCCCGGAACGCCACCTTGTGGCCCATCGCCTCGAGGGCCGCGATCGCCTCGGCCGAGAATCCGTCGCGTTCGAGCATGATCTGATCGGGGAGCGATTGATGGTGCAGCCGGGGCATGGCCAGCGCCTGGGGCAGATCCATCCCGTGATCGATGATGTTGGAAATGACGTGGTAGACCTGGGTGATGATGGTCGGTCCACCCGGCGTGCCGACCACCAGGAGCAGGTCGCCGTTCCGGTCGAGCACGATGCTCGGCGTCATGGCCGACAGCATCCGCTTGCCGGGCACGATGGCGTTGGCGGCGCCCTGGACCAGGCCGTAATTGTTCGGCTTGCCGGGGGCGGTGGTGAAATCGTCCATCTCGTCGTTGAGGAGGAACCCGCCGCCGGTGACGGTGACCGCGCTGCCGTAGCTGTTGTTGAGCGTGGTGGTGGTGCTCACCGCGTTGCCGGCCGGGTCGACGACCGAGTAGTGCGTCGTCGAGGGGCCGTCCTTGAGCGACACCTTGACCCGGGGCGTCGGGGTGGCCCGGGCCAGGTCGATTTCGGCCCGGCGCCGGGCCGCGTGGGCCTTGCTCGTCATCCGGCTCACCGGATTGCGGACGAAGGCCGGATCGCCTAACGACGAGTTCCGCTCGACGAACGCCCGCCGCATGGCCTCCGCCTCGCGGTGGAGGAGCGCGGGCGTTCCGAACGCCGGGAGCGAATCCCAGCCCTCCATGATGTTGAGGATGAGGGCCAGGGTCAGCCCGCCCGACGAGGCCGGGGGCATCGAGTAGATCCGATGGCCCCGGTAGCTGAGCCGGAGCGGCTCCCGCCAGATGGCCCGGTATCGGGCCAGATCCCGTTTGGAGATGATCCCGCCGCCCCGGCGCATTTCCGCCACGATCAGGTCGGCCACCGGGCCGCGGTAGAAACCGGCGGCGCCGCTGTCGCGGATGGCCCCGAGGGTCCGCGCCAGGTCGGGCTGGCTCCACGTGGTGCCGGGCTGGGGCGGCCGCCCGCCGGGCAGGAACTGCGCCGCCGAAGCGGGGAACCGCGAGAGCCGGCTGGAGTCGCTGCCGATCGAGCGGGTCCGATACTCGTCGACCAGGAAGCCGTCGGCGGCCAGCCGGACCGCCGGCTCCACCACGTCCCGCCACGGGAGGACGCCGAACCGGCGATGAGCGGCCGCGAGCCCCGCGACCGCGCCGGGCACGCCCACCGCCAGGTGACCGGTCCAGCTCCGATCGGTGGGATTCCCGTCGGGGCCGATGTACATGTTGCGGGTGGCCCGGGCGGGGGCGGTTTCCCGATAGTCGAGCGCGAACGCCCGTCCGTCGGCCAGGCGGATCATCATGAACCCGCCGCCGCCGATGTTGCCGGCCTCCGGGTGGACCACCGCCAGCGCGAAGCCGACGGCCACGGCCGCGTCGACCGCGTTGCCGCCCCGCTGGATGATGTCCCGTCCCACCTGGCTGGCCAGGGGGCTGCCGGAGACCACCATGCCGCGCGCGGCCGGGGTGACTCGGGCGCTGTCGCGGAGCGGCCAGCCCGCGGCGACCCCGGACTGGGCCGCCACCGGCGGGACCAGCACCAGGGTCAGGGCCAGGAACGGCGCGACGAGCCGGCGGGTGGCGGGGAGCGGCATGGCGGATCCTCGGGAGAGTTGCATTCGCGTCGTGCGACGGGACAAACTTAACCGCCACTTCTCAGCCGACGTCATGGTGAACGCCGAATCAAATCCCGCGCCGCTCCGTCTGACCGAACGGCGCAATCCCCGGTCCGCCGACATCGATGTCGCCGACCCGCTGGCGCTGGTCGACCTGATCAACGCCGAGGACGCCACGATCCCCGGGCTGGTGGCCGCGGCCCGCGTCGAGATCGCGGCGGCGGTGTCGTTGATCGAGCGGTCGTTCCGCGCCGGCGGCCGTCTGTTCTACGTCGGCGCCGGAACCAGCGGGCGGCTCGGCGTGCTCGACGCCTCCGAGTGTCCCCCGACCTTCGGCACCCCGCCGTCGATGGTGGTGGGGATCATCGCGGGCGGATTTCCCGCCCTGGTCAAGCCGGCCGAAGGCGCGGAGGACGATGTCAACGCGGGGATCGCGGCCATCGACGGGGCGGGGGTGGCGGCCACCGACACGGTGGTGGGCATTGCCGCGAGTGGCGGCACCCCGTTCGTGCGGGCCGCGCTGGGCCGGGCCCAGACGATCGGCGCCTCGACCGTGATCGTGGCCTGTGCCGAGCCGCCGGCGCTGCTCCGTCAGACCTGCGACGTGGCGATCGTGGTGCCGACTGGCCCGGAAGTGGTGACGGGCTCGACTCGGATGAAGGCCGGCACGGCCACCAAGCTGATCCTGAACACGTTGACCACGGCGTCGATGATCCGGATCGGCAAGACCTACGGCAACCTGATGGTCGACCTCCAGGCCTGGAGCGCCAAACTGGTCGACCGGGGCGAGCGGATCGTGATGGAGGTGACGGGCGCCTCCCGCGACGAGGCCCGCCGGGCGATCGACGCCGCCGGCGGCAGCGTCCGCACCGCCATCGTCATGGTGCGGAAGGCCGTCGGCCGCGAGGAGGCCGCTCGGCTCCTCGCCTCCCACGACAACCGGGTTCGCGGTGTCCTCGGCGATCCCCCACCCGTGAGGGATGCATGACCGAACGTCCGGTGCTGGCGGTGGGCCTGATGTCCGGCACCTCGCTCGATGGGATGGATGCCGCCCTGGTCCGACTCCACGGTCCGACCCGGGCCGAGTTGGTGGCGTTTTCGCACCTGCCGTACACCGCCGACTATCGTCGCCACCTCGAGGAGGCGATGACCGGCGGCACCACCCGCGACCTGGCGCTGCTCCACGCCGCGATCGGTCGCTGGGGGGTCGAGGCCACCCAGCAGGTGCTGGCCCAGGCGCACTGCAAGGCCACCGATCTCGAGTTCATCGCCTTCCATGGCCAGACGATCTGGCACGAACCGCCGGCCGTCACCTGGCAGCTCGGCGAACCGGCCCTGCTCGCGGAGACGTTCGGGGTCCGGGTCGTGAGCAACTTCCGGACGCGCGACCTCGCCGCCGGCGGGCAGGGGGCGCCGCTGGTGCCGATGGCCGACGTTCTTCTCTTCGGCGGCGATCGACCCCGGGTGCTGCTCAACCTGGGCGGCATGGCCAACCTGACGTTCGTGCCGCACCGGGCCCACGATCAGGGCGCCTTTGCCTTCGACACCGGCCCGGGCGTGGCGGTCATCGACGCGGTGGCCCGGCTGGTCGACCCGACCCTCCCGTACGACGTCGACGGGGTCCTGGCCCGCCGGGGCGTGCCTAACGAGGCCGCACTGGCACCCCTGCTGGCCGATCCGTTCTTCGCCGCCGATCCGCCCAAGTCCACCGGCCGGGAACGGTTCGGGACCGGTTTTGCCGCGCGACTCCACGTCAACGTCCCCGGTCCCGACGGCGTCGCCACGGCGGTCGAACTCACCACCCGGAGCATTGCCCGGGCCATCGACCGCTGGGTGCCGGCGGCCGAGGAAGTGATCGCGTCGGGCGGCGGGTGCCACCACCCGGTCCTGATGGCGAGCCTGGCGGGTCACCTGGGCGCCGGCCGGTCACTCCTCCGGTTCGACGAGGTCTTCTTTTCCGGCGACGCCAAGGAAGCCGTCGCCTTCGCGCTCCTCGGCTACCTCACCATTCATGGCCAGCCCGGCAATCTCCCCGCGGCTACCGGTGCGCGCGGGCCCCGCGTCCTCGGCGTGGTGACGCCGGCATGAAGCCAGCCCGGCTGGTAATGCCCGCCCTCCGCTGGCGAGCGGAGTCGGGCTTTGGACACGAACAGGCGGCGATCGACGCCGCCATCGCCGCCGGGGTCGGCGGCTTCATCGTCTTCGGCGGCACTCCCGAGGACGTTCTCGAACTGACCAGCCGGATCCGTCACGCGGCCGGCCGGCCCCT
This sequence comes from Gemmatimonadota bacterium, assembly GCA_016794825.1. GTDB lineage: Bacteria > Gemmatimonadota > Gemmatimonadetes > Gemmatimonadales > GWC2-71-9 > SHZU01. The sequence goes on along the minus strand of JAEUJH010000581.1, from coordinate 3,137 downwards.
GTTGATCGGAGCCGATCTCGAACGGGGGCCGGGCCAGCAGGTGACGGGGCTCGCCGAACTGCCGCCGCCGCTGGCGCTCGCCTCGCTCGACGACGGGGCGGCGGCGCGGGCGGCCGGCCGGATTACGGGAGAAGGGGCGCGGTCGGTCGGAATCAACTGGGCCTTTGCCCCGGTGTGCGATCTCGACATCGAGGCGAACAATCCGATCGTGCAGACTCGCTCCTTCGGCGCCAAGCCGGAGGCGGTCGCGCGTCAAGTGGCCGAGTGGATCGGCGGGGCGCGGGAGGCCGGCGTGCTCACCGCGGCCAAGCATTTTCCCGGGCACGGGCGGACCCGACACGACTCGCACGACCGGTTGCCCGTCGTCGACGCGCCACTCGATCGGCTGGAGCGGGAGGACCTGACCCCGTTCCGGGCCGCCATCGCCGCCGGGGTCGACGCGGTCATGACCGCCCATGTCGCCTATCCCGCGCTCGATGCCACGCTGACGCCCGCCACGCGCTCCGCTCCGATCCTCGATCGGCTCCGGGCGGCGCCGCCGGTAGGACTCGACTTCGGCGGGCTGGTGGTGTCCGACGCGTTGATCATGGAGGGGTTTGCCGGCGGGCTCGGCCCGGTGGCCGGCGCCGTGGCCGCGGTGGCGGCCGGGGTGGACGTGCTGCTCTATCCGCCCGATCCGATCGCGGTCGTGGCCGGGTTGGAGCAGGCGTTGGCGTCGGACCCCGGGTTGGAGGCGCGGGTGGGACAGGCGCTGGCCCGGCAGGCGGCGGCGCTCGATCGGTTGGCCCGGGCCGAGCCGGCTCGCGCCGAGGCCGATCGATCCGGCGCGGCGATCGAGGCGGCTGCCCTGGCCGCCCGACTGGTGACTCGGGGCGCGCCGACGGTGACGCTCCGGGCCCCGCTCGAACTGGAAGTCGTGGACGACGACCTCGACGGGGCCTGGCCCGCCTCGCCTAACGATTTCGTGGAGCGGTCACTGCGGGCGGCCGGGGTGCCGCTGGGGCCGGGGGGCACCCGGATCGTGCTGGCCTACGCGGAGCCGCGGGCGTCCAAGGGGCGGGCGGGGTTCGGCCCGCGGTGTCGCGCCGCGTTGGCCGCTGGAAGGCCCGATTTGATCGTCCTGTTCGCTCACCCCCGGCTCGAGGCCGAGTTGCCGGCCGGTGTTCCGGTGGTGCGGGCCTGGCATCGCCAGCGGCTGATGCAGGAAGCGGTGGCGGCTTGGATGGTGGCCGGCCTGGGTAAGTGACCGGCCAGGGCTGGCCGCGAACGATCGTCTCGCGCTCGGGAGGGAAGTCGCTGCGCGGACCGGCGCCGATCGATCGTCAGGGTACCGAGGGCAGCAGCCGCCGAACCGCGGCGATCGGGACCGCAATCAGTCGGGCGTCCGCCGCGGTCGAGCGGCCCGAGACCAAACCCACGACCCGGCCCGCGGCGGAGATGACGGGGCTGCCGCTCGACCCGGCGGTTCCGTAGCCGTCGAGCGCCAACCGGTCCGCGCCGGTCTCGACGACCGTACCGACCGCCGTGGTGGCCTTGACTCCGACCCGCCGCCAATCGCCCAGCGAATCGAGCCCGAACGGATAGCCGATCATCGCCACCGGATCGCCGGCGGCCGCGGCATCCGCCAGGCCGGCCACCGTCGGCCCGCCGCCGCGAATGACCGCCACCAGCAGCGCCGCGTCCGCGGAATCACTGACCCGGGCCACGGCGGCCCGAAAGGCCTGACCTGATCCGTTGAAGATGACCGCCAGTCGGACGGCGGGGAGGCCGAGCGAGTCTCGAATCAGGTGACGGGCGGTCGCGAGCCAGATGGTGTCGCCCGTCGCGGCCACGCCGAACGCGGTCCCCGACAGGAGGCGGCCGCCGGGAAGTTCTCCCACCAGAACCGCCACCGCCGCGCCGCTCGGCTGGCTGGCCGCGGCGGGATCGAGGCTCGCCGCCGCCAGCACGGGCTGGTGTTGCGACGCGCGCGCCGCCAACGCCTGCGCGAGGGTGTCGAGCCGGGCCGCGGTCAGCTGATCGGCCGCGATCGTCGAGCGGAGTTGCCCGATGTCGCGGCGGGCCCGTTCCAGGGCGGAGTCGACCCCGGCCACCGCGCCGCGGGCGCTTCCGAATCGCGCCAGAAGGTCGTCGACCCGGCTCAGCAACCCGGTCCGCTGCTGCTCCAGCTCCTGGCGCAGTCGGTACGTCTGCCAGGCCGCGCCACTCCCCGCCGCCACCGCGATGACCAATGCCGCCACCGCGACCCACCGCCACGGCCGGGTCTGCTTCCGGACCTCGACGCGAATCCGCTCGGTGGTTCGGGTCCGCGGTCCGAAGATCTCGGCGCGAGACTTGGGTGCCGGGGCCGGCGCCTCCGGGCGGGCCGGCGTCGGCAGCGCGGCCACCGTGGTGAACTCGACGGTCGGGCCGGAGGATCCGAATTGAAGGACGTCGCCGACTTCCAGCGGGCGATCGCCGCGGACTCGTTTGCCGTTGAGGAAGGTGCCGTTGGTCGATCCGAGATCCCGAACCAGGAATCCGCCGCCCTGCTTGAACACCGCCGCGTGCCGGACCGACACCTGGACGTCCTTGTCCGGGTCGAACCCCACGTCCGAATTCGGATGCCGGCCGATCGTCGCGAAGTCGTTGCCGACGGCCCTCACCTCACCGGCCCGCGGCCCGTCGAGGTAGCGGAACTGGGCGTACATGTTCGACGTGAATCAGGCGAGGAACAGGAAGATGGCGAGCAGCACCAGGAGCAGGAGCACCCCCACCGCCGCGACCGCCACCGGCGACCCGGATCTTCGGGTGGGCGGCGGGTCGATCTCGGCCTCGGCTGGAACGGGATCGGGCTCGGCCAGTTCGGGCGGCGCCGGCGGCGCGGCCACCGCGGGGCGCTCGCCCGACGGCTCGGGCTCGGGAAGCGGGTACGGCTGGTAGCCGAATTGGTGATGGGCGGCGGCTTCCGGCAGGTCGCCACCGAACCGGACCACCACGGCGGTGATGTTGTCGGGGCCCCCGCGTTCGTTGGCGATCGCGATCAACCGCTCGCAGATCCGCTCCACGTCGCCCAGTTCATTGACCAGGGCGCCGATCTCGTCCCGCTTGATCTGGCCGGAGAGCCCATCGGAGCAGAGGATCAGGGTGTCGCCGAG
>JAEUJH010000712.1 GCA_016794825.1 Gemmatimonadota bacterium | reverse complement strand
CTTGCTGGTGTCGAGTTCGACGCCGACGCCACCCCGCGCCGCCATTTCGGCCGAGGAACTGGTGAGGCCGGCGGCCCCCATGTCCTGGATGGCCACGATGGTGCCGGAGGTGATCAGCTCGAGGCTGGCCTCGAGGAGGAGTTTCTCGGTGAAGGGATCGCCGACCTGGACCTGGGGACGGCGCGCCTCGGACTCGGCCGAGAGATCCTCGGAGGCGAAGCTGGCGCCGTGAATGCCGTCGCGGCCGGTCCGGGCGCCGACGGCCATCAGCAGGTTGCCCACGCCGTGGGCCCGGGCGGTGATCAGATCGTCGGCCCGGAGGATCCCGACGCACATCGCGTTGACGAGGGGGTTGCCGCTGTATCCCGGCGCGAAGGTCACCTCGCCGCCGAGCGTGGGGATCCCGACGCAGTTGCCGTAGTCACCGACGCCCTTGACCACGCCCGCGAAGAGGTAGCGGTTCCGGGGGTCGTCGAGCGGCCCGAACCGGAGGCTGTTGAGGACCGCCACCGGGCGGGCCCCCATGGTGAAGACGTCGCGGAGGATGCCGCCGACCCCGGTCGCGGCGCCCTGGTAGGGCTCGACGGCCGACGGGTGGTTGTGCGACTCGATCTTGAACGCCACCGCCCACCCGTCCGGGAGCCGGAGCACGCCGGCGTTCTCGCCGGGGCCCTGGAGGACCTGGGGACCCTCGGTCGGAAAGGTCTTGAGGACCGGCCGGGTGTGCTTGTACGAGCAGTGTTCCGACCAGAGCGCGCTGAAGACCCCGAGTTCGGTCAGCGTGGGCGTACGCCCGAGCATCGCGAGAATTTCCCGGTACTCCTGGTCGTTGAGCTTGTGCTCGCGGACGAGGGCCGGGGTGACCGGCGGTTCGCCGGGGAATTGCTGGGCGACGGGAGCGGTGGGCACCGGGCTCACTTCTTCTTGAAGAGGTCGCCGAAGACCCGGCCCATCAGGCCCGGATCCTTGTGGCGGATGATCACGTCGAGTTCGCCGGCGTCGAACCAGGTGCCGAGACAGTCGGGGCACTGGTCGAGCTGGACGCCCCGCATGTCGATGGCCTGGAGGTGCCCGCCGCACTTGGGGCACCGCATGTGGTGGCTCTTCCGCTCGGCGTCGATGGCCGCCTTCTCCTCGGCGGCCCGCTGCTTCTTGAGCAGCTCGGCGTCGCGGAGGGCGAAGTACTCGTCTTCGTTCTGGCTCGGCTTGTCGGTCATGGCTCGTCCTACAACGTGAAGGTTCAGGTGTTGGCCACCAGCGCGGGCCGCTTCCAGCGGACCAGCGAGGTGAAGACCCGGGTGCCGGCGTCGCTGCCGAGCAGTTCGTCGGCCAGGCGTTCGGGGTGGGGCATCATCCCGACCACGTTGCCTTCCCGATTGGAAATCGCCGCGATGTCGTGGAGCGCGCCGTTCGGGTTGGCCGACACGTCGGGCATTCCGGTGTCGACGTACCGGAGGACGACCTGGCCCCGCGCCTCGAGGTCGGCGATGACGTCCTCGGTGGCGGTAAAGCGGCCGTCGCCGTGGCCGATCGGGATCCGGATGATTTCGCCCTTCTGATACGCGTTGGTGAAGGGCGTGTCGGTCCGCTCGATCCGGACGTCGACCGGGCGGGAGAGGTACTTGAGGCCGGCGTTCCGCATCAACGCCCCCGGGAGGAGGCCCGACTCGCAGAGGATCTGGAAGCCGTTGCAGATCCCGACCACGGGCTTCCCGTCGGCGGCGTGGCGCTCGATGGCCGCCATGATCGGGCTGAACCGGGCAATGGCGCCGGCCCGGAGGTAGTCACCGTAGCTGAAACCGCCAGGCAGGATGACCGCGTCGGCGTCCCGGAGGTCGGTTTCCCGGTGGAAGACGTAGAACGCCTCGCCCCCCTCCCGCACGACCGCGCGGTGCGCATCGGGTTCGCAGTTGCTTCCCGGAAATCGGATGACCGCGACCCGGATCATCGGGCCTCGACCTCGATCTGATAGTCCTCGGTGACCGGGTTGGCGAGGAGCTTGTCGCACATCGCCTTGGCGGCGGCCCGGGCGGCGGCCTCGTCGGCCGCGGCGACGTCGATCTCGATGGCCTTGCCGACGTGGACGTTGCCGGCGCCCTCGAAGTTGAGCGCCTTGAGAGCGTGCTCGACCGCCTGACCCTGAGGGTCGAGCAGGCCGCGGCGGGGAAGGACTCGGACGTGGACGCGGAAGTTCATCGATTTTCCTTGCGGATCCGATCGGTGAGCGAGGGAACGGCCGGCGTCGGCTCCGCGGTCTCGGGCCCGGATTGGCCACCGCGATCGAGCAGGCTCAGGACGGTGCTGCGGAGGAGGCCGTACGTCATGTACAGCAGCCCCAACGGAAACAGGAACGAACTGGGCGCCAGGACCGCGCCGGCCAGGACTCCGAGGTGGAGGAGCAGGCCGAAAATCCCGGCCGCGCTCCGGAACCCGATCCGGGGCCAGCGCGGGTACTTGACGTTGCTGACCATCAGGGCGGCCAGGAGCAGCACCAGGACGGTGAGCCCCTCGTGCTGGAAGTCGAGGTACCCGATCGACGCCCGGTACCACTGGGTCTGGCTGAACGGGTAGTAGGTGGCCAGCGTCATGCCGGCCGCCGGCGACGGCAGGCCGGTGAAGAAATTGGAATGCGGCTTCCCGTGCGAGGCGACGTTGTAGCGGGCCAGCCGGAGCGCGGCCGCCACCACGAACAGGTAGCAGACCACCCACCCGAACTTCCCCGCGCTCGCGAACTCGAGGAAGTACATCAGCATGGCCGGGGCCACGCCGAACGACACGATGTCGACCAGCGAGTCGAGTTCCGCGCCGAACCGAGTCCCGGTGTTGGACAGCCGGGCGATCCGGCCGTCGAACATGTCGAGCACCCCGGCAAAGCAGATGAAGAAGCCGGCCCATTTGAAGTTGCCGTTGAACGCCATCACGACGGCCCAGAACCCGAAGAACAGGTTGGCCAGCGTGAAGAAGCTCGGCACCACCACCACGACCCGGCGGATCCCGCCCGGGCGGCGTCGCTCCGTCGTCAGTTCTTCCATCGGGCCACCACCGTTTCTCCCGCGCGGGTTCGATCGCCGACCTTGACCGCGGGTTCGGCGTTGGCCGGCAGGAAGAGGTCGACGCGGGAGCCGAACCGGATCAGGCCGAGTCGATCGCCCTGGTGGACGACCTGGCCCTCGGGGTGATCGGTCACGATCCTCCGGGCCACCAGTCCCGCGATCTGGCGCATCAGCAACCGACCGCGGGGCGTGACGAGCCCGATGGTCGACTGTTCGTTGGCCGTGCTGGCCTTCTCGACGGCGGCGTTGAGGAACTGGCCCGGCGTGTACCGCCGCAGGCCCACCGTCCCGTCGGCCGGGTACCGATTGACGTGGACGTTGAACACGTTCATGAAGATGGCGACCCGGATGGCGGGGCCGCCCAGGAACGCGGGTTCGTCGATCGGAATCACGCTCACCACCCGGCCGTCGGCCGGGGCCAGGATCAGGTCGGCGCCCCGGACCCGGGTGCGGGCCGGGTCGCGGAAGAAGGCCACCACCCAGATCGCGATCGGGAGCCAGAGCCCGAAGGCGATCCACCAGCCCGCCAGACCGAGTCCCGCGAGGATCAGCGCGGCGATGCCGATGAACGGCCACCCTTCGCGGGCCACTCGCATCAGCCGAACTCCGGGAGCGGCGCGCCGGTCAGGAGCCGGAACGCCTCGAGATACCGCGCGCTGGTGGCCGCGATGACCTCGGGCGGCAGGGTCGGGCCCGGCGCCTCCATGTTCCAGAGGCCCCGATTGGTGAGGTCCTGGAGATAGTCGCGGAGCGGCTGCTTGTCGAAGCTCGGTTGCGAACGGCCGGGCTGGTACTGGTCCTTGGGCCAGAACCGGGACGAGTCCGGGGTAAGGACCTCGTCGATCAGCCGGAGGGTGCCGTGCGGGTCGGTGCCGAACTCGAACTTGGTGTCGGCGATGATGATGCCGCGGGCCGCCGCGAGGTCGCGGCCGGCCCGGTAGATGGCCTGGCTCCGCTGCTCCAGCTCCGTGGCCATCGACTCGCCTAACGCCCGGGCCACCGCGGCCGGGGTGACGTTGATGTCGTGGCCGGTTTCGGCCTTGGTGGCCGGCGAGAAGATCGGGGCCGGGAAGGGGTCGCTCTCGCGGAGTCCCTCCGGGAGCCGGGCGCCGGCCAGGGTGCCGGTGGCGCGATACTCCTTCCAGGCCGACCCGGAGATGAAGCCCCGGATGACGCATTCGAACGCGATCGGCTCGGTCTTCCGGACCAGCATGGCCCGCCCCGCCAGCTGGGCCCGCTCCGCGGCGAGCCGGGGAACTTCGCGGATGATCTCGTCGACGTCGGCCGTGAGGAAGTGGGTCGGGCCGAGGTGGGCGAGCTTGCCGAACCAGAAGGCCGACAGCTGGGTCAGCACGGCGCCCTTCCGCGGAATGGCCTCCGTCATCACCACGTCGAAGGCGCTGACCCGGTCGCTCGCGACCAGCAGGAGCCGGTCGGCGTCGACCTCGTAGACCTCGCGGACCTTGCCGCGGCGGAGCAGGGGCAGGTCGAGGGTACTCCGGGTGACCACGGTCATACGGTGACCTCCGCGGTGGGCGCGAGCGCGGCCTCGGCCGCGGCGCGCTCGAGCAAGGGGCCCAGAAACTCGGCCAGGAACTCCCGGGTCTGCTCCGGCGCCCGGCCGACGTACCGGCGAGGCTCGAGCTCGGCCCGGAGCCGATCGACCGGCACGGCCGCGAACTCGGGAGCGCCGCCCAGCCGTTCGAGCAGGTCGTTCCGCCCGCCCTCGCTGACCTGCTTGGCCACCAGGTGGCTGGCCTGCCGGATCACCTCGTGGAGTTCCTGCCGATCGCCGCCGGCCTGGACGCCGAGCATCATCCACCGCTCGGTGGCCATGAAGGGCATCTGCTCCGCCACGTGGCTGGCGATGACGCCTTCGCGGACCTCGAGGCCCGCCACCACGTTGGTGGCCAGGATCAGGATCGCGTCGGTAGCGAGGAAGGCCTCCGGCAGGGTCAGCCGCCGATTGGCGCTGTCGTCGAGGGTCCGCTCGAGCCACTGGGTCGCGGCCGTATGGGCGGCATTCGGCGCCAGCGAAATCACGAACCGGGCCAGGGCGTTGATCCGCTCCGCCCGCATCGGGTTCCGTTTGTAGGCCATGGCGCTCGAGCCGATCTGCTCCGACTCGAACGGCTCCAGCAGCTCGCCTTCGTGCTGGAGCAGGCGGAGGTCGGAGGCCATCTTCGACGCCGACTGGGCAATCCCGCTCAGCAGGTCGAGGATCTGGGCGTCGGCCTTCCGGCTGTAGGTCTGGCCGGTGACCGGGAACGACTCGGCAAAACCGAGCTTCCGGGTGACGAGGCGGTCGAGGTCGCGGACCTTGGCGTGATCGCCGCCGAACAGTTCGAGGAACGACGCCTGGGTTCCGGTGGTGCCCTTGCAGCCCCGGGCCCGGAGGGTGGCCAGGCGGTGGAGCAGATCCTCGACGTCGAGCCCGAAATCCTGGGCCCAGAGCGTGGCCCGCTTGCCGACCGTGGTGAGCTGGGCCGGCTGGAAGTGGGTGTACGCCAGGCAGGGCAGATCGGCGTGCCGCTCGGCAAAGGTGCCTAACGCCCGGCCCAGCGCGGTCAGCCGGCCGAGGAGGAGGCGGAGCGCGTCGCGGATGACGATCAGGTCGGCGTTGTCGGTGACGAACGCGCTGGTGGCGCCGAGGTGGAGGAACGCCCGGGCCTCGGGGGCCTGGTCGCCGAGGGCGTGGACGTGGGCCATCACGTCGTGGCGGAACCGGCGCTCGTACTGCGCCGCCACCGCCAGATCGCAATCGTCGAGGTGCGCGGAAATGGCGGCGAGGGCCGAGTCCGGGATCGGCAGGCCGAGTTCGCGTTCGGACTCCGCCAGCGCGAGCCAGATCCGCCGCCACCGGCCGATCTTGTGGCGCTCGCTCCAGAGCGCCTGCATGGCCGGCGAGGCGTAGCGGCTGCCGAGCGGAGACTGGTAGCGGGCGTCGGTCATCGGAACGAAAGGTCCACGTAGGAGGGCGAGCCCGCCCGTTCGAAGAAAATCCGGAAGAGTCGATTCGACCCCATCGACTCGAGCAGGCTGGCCATCTGCGAGGCGGTCCGCACCGGCGTCTGGTTGACCTGGAGGATGACGTCGCCCGCCCGGAGGCCGGTGGCCCGGCTCACCTCGTCGGTGATCCGGAAGACCAGCGCGCCGCGGTCGGTTCGAAGCCCCCGCTCGGCCTGGACGCCGGCGGTGACCGTGATCAGCTCGAGGCCCTTGATGACGCTCACCTTGGCCGCCGCGACGCTGGGCAGGTCGTCGGTGACGATCCGGCGGCTCTCCGTCGACCCGGTGGGCCCGCGTTTGAACTTGAGCGACACGGCGTCGCCGACGTGGAGATCGAGCTTGACGGCCTCCCAGTCGAGGTAGTTCCGGAGCCGCCGGCCGTTGGCCTCCACCAGCACCGCGCCGGGCTCGATCCCGGCCCGCGCCGCGGGGCCGCCCTCCGCCACGTCGACTACCTGGACTCCGCCGGCCCGCTTCCAGTCGCGCATGGTGTTGGCGTCGCCCACCGTCAGGCCGGTCCAGGCCCGGCGGACGTTGCCGCTCTTGACGATCTCGTCGGCCACCCGGAGCGCCCGTTCGATCGGGATGGCAAACCCGATCCCGACCGAGCCGCCGGTGCTGGTGAAGATGAACGAGTTGACCCCGATCACTTCGCCGGAGGAATTGGTGAGCGGCCCGCCCGAGTTGCCCGGGTTGATCGACGCGTCGGTCTGGATCATGTCGAGGTAGATCCCCGACTGGTTGGCGTTCGGGACCACGTTGCGGCCGGTGGCGCTCACCACCCCCGCGGTGACGGTCGGTTGCGCGTCGCCCAGGAGGTAGGTGTACGGGTTGCCGAGGGCCACGACCCATTCGCCGATCATCAGGTCGGCGCTCTTGCCGATGGCGGCGGCGGGGAGGTCCCGATCGACCTTGAGGACCGCGATGTCGGTGGTCGGGTCGGCCCCGAGCAGTCGGGCCGGAAGGTCGGCGCCGTCGCCCAGCGAGACGGTGATCGAATCGGCGCCGTCGACCACGTGCTGGTTGGTGATGATGATCCCGCCGGACCGGATCACGAAGCCGGTGCCGTAGCCCTGGACCAGCCGCTCGGTGGTCTGCGGGACGAAGAAGGAGAAGAAGTCGAACGGGTCGCTGGCTGGCACCCGGCGTCGGGACAGCACGCTGATCGAGACCACCGACCCGGACGCGCGGGCGGCGGCGTCGACGATGGCGGTTCGACGGGAATTGGAAATGGCCTGGGTCTGCGCGGGGCGCTGGGCACTGGCCTGATCGACCAGCGGCCCCTCGGACTGGGAGCTGCAGGCGACCGACAGCCCGGCCAGGCCGAGCGTCGCGATCAGGATTCGAGAGGAGGCGCGAACCATTCGTCCGGATACACCGCCGCGATGAAGTAGAGCCCCTCGGCCGGGGCTGGCGGACTGGTGCGGATGCCGTCCGCCTTGATCAGGAGCCGGTCGAGGTCGTCGACCGGCCGCCGCTGGAGCGCCACGTCCACCATGGTTCCCACCAGCATGCGCACCATGTGGTGGAGGAACCGATCGGCCCGGATCGAGAACGCCACGCCGTGGCCCTCGGGCCGTTCCGTCCAGGCCGCTTCCCGGATCTGGCACCGGGTGTGGGGCCGTTCCGAGCGCCGGACCGAGAGCGCCTGGAAATCGTGGGTGCCGAGGATCCGGCGGGCCGCCTCGTCGAGCCGCTCTCGATCGAGGGGGATGCCTAACGCCCACTCCCAGCGCCGTCGAAACGGCGACCGGCACAGCCGGTCGGTGCCGATCAGGTACCGATACCGCCGCTCCGTGGCCGACCGCCGGGCGTGGAACCCGTCCCGGGCCTCGCGGACGGCGGTGACGAAGCAATCGCGCGGCAGCAGCGCGTTGAGGGCTCGCTCTAACGCGTCCGGGGTCCACCGATCGGGCAGGGCAAAGCTCGCCCCCATTCCCAAAGCGTGGACCCCGGCGTCGGTACGCCCCGCCGCGTGCACGCGCACCGGATGGCCCGCGAGCCGCTCGAGGACAGCCTCCAACTCTGTCTGCACCGCTCGTCCTTCTCGTTGCCGCTGCCACCCGAGGAAGTCGGTTCCGTCGAACTGGAGCGTCGCGAGAAACGTCCGCGGCATCGTGCCCGAATTTAGCGAGATCGAGGGACGAACGGGAGGCGCGACGGCGGGCCGGGCGGGGTGGGGACGCGGGATCGGTCTTCGAGGCGCCCGACCGGCAGAAAACCGGTCGGGCGGTGGCGGAAGGACGGCTACTGGAACCGGCGGATGACGCCGACGACGACCCCCTGGATCATTACATCGGACTCGGCGAACCGGAGCGGCTGCATGGCGGGATTGGACGGCTGGAGCCGGACCCAGCCCCCGGACTCGCGATAGTAGCGCTTGACCGTGGCCTCGGCCCCGTTGACCAGGGCAATGACCATTTCGCCGTTGTCGGCGGCCTGGCGCCCATGGACGACCACGAAATCGCCGTCGACGATGTGGTCGTCGATCATGGAGTCGCCGCGGACCTTGAGGGCGTAGTTGGGCCCCCGCCGGCTCAGCATCTGGTCCGGGACGGCCAGCGTTTCGCCATGGACGACCGCCTCGATCGGGGCGCCGGCGGCGACCAGGCCGAGGAGGGGGATTTCCGTGGCCCCGGCGGTGCCCTTGGGGGGCAGGACCTCGATGGACCGACTCTCGTTGTAGGTCCGCCGGATGTACCCCTTCCGTTCCAGATTGGTCAGGTGCTCGTGGACCGTGGCCAGGGACTGGAACGCGAAATGCTCGGCAATCTCCTCGAAGCTGGGCGCGTATCCGTTGCTCCGGATGTGCGACTCGAGGTAGCTCAGGATTTCGCGCTGCCGCTTGGTGAGCGCCATGGGACTCTCTCGGTCTGGGTTTCGGTCCAGGGTGGACCCGAACTAACGCCAAAGTACCCGAATGGGGACCGAAGCGCAAGCCGGAGGTCGTTGCGGGGGTTCAACTTGGCGGGGTTATACTTGAAACGCTTCCGTTCCAGCCGGGGTGGGGACCCCGGTCAGGACCACATTCGCAGCTCCGTTTTCCGGGGGACCGACTGACCGGCGATGCTCACGCCGCGGGGGCGCTCGACCACCCGCTGCCTCCGACGCAGGTCGAGGAACTGATCCGCACCATCGTCAAGGCGGTGCGGGCGTTTCAGATGTACCTCCCCAACAACCCCGTCTACCAGCGGTCCATCGATTCCCTCCGGGCCGCCTTCAACCCGATCTGGTCCACCGTGCCGGAACTCAGCATCCGGGTGGTCGAGACCGATCTGGTGTGGGACGAGACCGTCGTCTATCACCAGGCCTCCAAGTCCGAGAGCTTTGCCTGGATGCTCTACAAGGACGGCCTCCGGGTCCTGACCTTCCGGCCCGGGGTGGAAGACGAAGAGATCGCGATCTTCCTCCAGACCGTGGTCCGGGCCCGGCTCCTGGCCGCCGACGCCGGCGACGACCTCCTGACGCTGCTCTGGGAACACGATTTTTCCCACCTCGAGTACCGGTTCGCCGAGATCATCACCGAGACGTTGACGGTCCTCGACCCCCAGGCCGTCGACATGGGCGTCGGTACCGATCCGTACCAGCAGGTCCAGACCCAGCAGAAGGTCCGGGACGAGCTGGGCGTGATCGGGCCGGGGATGGTGGACCTCGACGAGTTCGACTCGACGCTCTACTTCCTCGACGAAGTCGAGATCAACGCGCTCAAGCAGCAGGTCGACGAGGAATACAACCGGGACATCCGGGGCGCCTCGCTGTCGGCGGTGCTCGACATCTTCGAACTCCAGCCGGCCACCGCGGTTCGCGAAGAGGTGATCTCGATCCTCGAGTCGATCTTCCCGAACCTGCTGACCCGGGGCGAGTTCCGGACCGTGGCCTGGTTGCTTCGGGAGTTCCGGCTGATCGGCAGCCGGGTCGCCGCGATCGACGCCACCATCCGGAGCAAGCTCGATTCCTTCGAGAACCGGCTGTCGGAGTCGTCCATCCTGGCCCAGATGCTCCAGGCGGTGGAGGAAGCGGTCGGCACGGTCCGCGACGAGGACATGGCGGAACTGCTCAAGGAACTCCGGGTGCCGGCGCTCGAGCCGCTGCTGGTCCACCTGGGCCAGGTCAAGAACGAGCGGGCCCGCCGGATTCTCGAGGAGGCGGCCGACCGGATCGCGCGGGGACACGTGGATGACTTCCTGGCCCTGCTGCGGCGGCGAGACTCGCCGGCGCTGGTCGGCGCGGTGGCGGTGTGCCGTCGGGTCGGGTTGCCGCAGGCCGTGGCCCCGCTGGGCGACCTGGTCGGGCATCGTGACCCCGCGGTCCGGCAGGCCGCGATCGAGGCCCTGGGCGGCCTTGGCACGCCCGGCGCGCTGTCGTTGCTGGAGCGGGCCGTCGACGACGCCGACCGGAACGTCCGCCTGGCCGCGATCGGGATCGTGGCCGCCCGCGGCTACAAGGGAGCCCTCAAGCGGCTCGAGGCGGTGGTCCAGGGCAAGGGACCGAACGAACTGGAGCGGGCCGAAAAGCGGCAGTTCTTCGAGGCGTATGCGGCGGTGGCGGGCCCCGGCGGACTCGCGTTGCTGGCGGATATCCTCGAACCCAAGGGGATGTTCCGGCGGAAGGAAAACCCCGAAACCAGGACCTGCGCCGCCTACGCCATTGCCCGGATCAAGACCGAGCCGGCGCGGGCGGTGCTCGAGCGGGCCACGGCCGACAAGGAACTGTCGGTCCGCAACGCCGCCACCCGGGCCCTCCGGGAGTGGAGCGAATGAGCGAGCATCCTCACCGTCCCGCCGGCGCCGAACCCGGCAACGAGGCCTTCATCCGGGCCTCGGGCCGCGGCATCCTGATCACGTTCCACTCGGCGCTCCGGGCCCTCAAGCTCTACCCGGTCGAGAACGCCACGGTGCAGAAGGCGCTCGACGAACTGCACGGCACGGTCCGCCACTTCGTCGAGGCCGAACAGGAAATCGAACTCCGGCTGTCGGGCGACTTCCTCTTCCTCAACGGTGTCCGGCTCCGGCTCGAACTCGACAATTTCGCCGCCTTCAGCGGGGTGCTGTCGATCCTCCGGGCCTTCGACATCGGGGCGCTCCGGATCAACAGCGGGGTCGAGCGGCGCGAATGGCTGGCGTTCCTCAGCATTCTCCTGACCCTGGCCGCCCAGCCATCCGAGGACCGCTACGTCACCCTGATCGAACGGATGGGGCCGGCCGGCCTGCCCAACATCGATCTCGAGCCGAGCACCGCGACCTCGGAGGAAATCGGGGGCGAGCAGGAGGCCAAGGAAGTCGCCAAGCGGACCTACGCGCAGGGCGTGGCGGTTACCAAGGAGGTCGTCAACTCGGTCCGGATGGGCCGGACGTCGAGCCTCAAGAAGGTCAAGCGCGCCGTCCAGATGATCGTCGACCAGGTGCTGACGAACGAGACGTCGATCATGGGGCTCACCACGCTCCGCGACTACGACGAGTACACGTTCATGCACTCGGTCAACGTCTGCATCTTTGCCGTGGCCCTGGGTCGGAAGATCGGGTTCAGCAAGCTCCAGCTCTACGATCTCGGGATGACGGCGCTGCTCCACGACATCGGCAAGGCCCGAGTGCCGATCGAGATCACCAACAAGACCGGCAGTCTCGAGGATGCCGAGTGGCGCGAGATGCAGGCCCACCCGTGGCGGGGCGCGATGACCCTGTTCGGGATGCGGGGGTATGACGAGATCCCGTACCGGGCCATCCTGGTTGCCCACGAGCACCACATGAAGACCGACCTGACGGGGTACCCGCGCCACATCCGGCCCCGGACGCTCGGCCTCTTTTCCCGGATCGTCTCGGTGGCCGACGGCTTCGACGCCGCCACCACCCGCCGGAGCTACCAGACCGTGCCGATCGAGCCGGATCAGGTGCTCAAGGAGATGTGGAGCAACCCGCGCCGCGGGTACGACCCGATGATCGTCAAGGCGCTCATCAACCTGATCGGCGTCTATCCGATCGGGACCTGCGTGATCCTCGACACCTTCGAGGTGGCCATCGTCGCCTCGACGGTGGCCGATCGGGATCAGCTCAACCGGCCGACCGTGCGGATCGCGATCGACGCCAACGGTGGCGTGGTCCCGCCCCCCGGCGTGGCCGTCGATCTCCAGGAGAAGGGTGCCGACGGCAACTTCCTCCGGTCGATCGTCAAGGTGACCAACCCGGAACGGTACGGGCTGGTCCCCGGGGACTTCTTCCTCTGAGCCGTCGATGACCGGGGGCGACCTCGAAGCGCTGGCCCGGCGGTACGCCCGCTGGCTCGCGGTCACCGGACCGGCGGTGGTCGCGACCAGCGCCGTGCTCGATCCGCGCTGGATCACCGAGCCCATCGTGCTCGGCGCCGTCGTCGCGGCGGTCGTGCTGCTCCGATCGGCCCCGGTCCGGCTCAGCAAATTCTCCTATCTCAATCAGACCGGGGTCGCCGCGCTCGTGGGGGCGGTGGCCGCCCCCGGGTCGGTGACCACGCTCGGCCTCTACCTTGGCGTCGTGGCGGCCGACTGGGGCGTGCTCCGGAAGACGCCGTGGGCCAGCCTCGTCAATGCCGGCCGGGAGGCGATCGGCTTCGCCGCGGCCTACGGGCTCTACGCCGCGGCCGTCCGGGTGACCGGGCTCGTCTCCCTCAATCTCGAGTTCCTGCCGGCCGCCGCCGTGCTGGTCGGCGGCTACTTCTTCCTGACCCGGCTGCTGTTCTATCTCTCGCTCCTGATCCGCGGGAAACTCACCCCGGAAGACCGGTCGTTCCTCCTCCGCTGGGAGGTGGTGGCGTATCTGGTGACGGTGCTGGCGGCCGGGGTCGTGGTGTGGGCCCTCACCGCGCTGGCCCCGGCCGGCTGGATTCCGGTGGCGGTGGCCCTCAGCGTGCTCGGCTTCCTGACCCGGATGCTGCTCGAGGAAGCGATCGCGGCGGAGGACCTGAACAAGGTCCACATGATGCAGTCGACGATCACCAGCAACGTGAGCCTGCGACTGTCGTTCGAGCAACTCGAGGAGCTGGCCTATCGGCTGCTCGACTGGGGTGATTTCCGGGTCTACCGCGGGGCGGCCAATCCCGAGATCGCTTACCGCGCCGCCAGCGGGCGCCCCGGCCGGAAGGAGCCCGACCCGGGATTGACGGCCATCCGGCGGCAGGCCATCGACCGGGGCGAAGTGGTGGTGGTCGAGGATACCTGGCAGCGGGAGGGGCTCGACCGGAACACCGATGTCCGGACCGTGGTCATCCACCCCCTCCGATTCGCCGACCAGGCGCTCGGCACGCTCGAGCTGGAGCACCACAAGCGCTACTACTACCGGGCCCGCGACCTCTCGGCGATGAGCGCCATCGCGACCCAGATCTCGACCGCCATCCACATCGCCGAACTGCGCCGCCCGCTGTTCGAGACGGTCGAGCAGATCGGGGCGCAGTCGCAGGCGCTGGCGCGGGCGGTCAACTCCCTCCGGGCCTCCGCCACGGCGCTGGCGACGGCCTCGGAGAACATGCGGCGGGAGGCGGCCACCCAGGAGGCCTTTGCCCGGACCGGACTCGCGGCCACCACCCAGTTGTCCGCCCGGGCCGAGCGGGCCGCGGCGGCCGGGGCGCGTGCGGCGCGGGTGAGTCAGCGGGCCGCCGGCGACGCCGCCAAGCACCGGACCGGGATCGGCGAAGCGATCGAGCGCCTCCTCCAGGTCCAGGGGTTCGTGGCCGACAGCTCACGCCAGGTCCAGGCGTTAGGCGCGACCACCGGCCGGATCCGGGGCTTCCTCGAGTCGATCCAGGAACTGGCCGAGCTGACCAACCTGATCGCGCTCAACGCGTCGATCGAGGCCACCCGCGCCGGCGACGCCGGCCGCGGGTTCGCGGTGGTGGCCCAGGAAATCCAGCAACTGGCCATCCAGAGCGCCCGCGCCAGCGAGGAGGCCGCCCGCCTGGCCACCGACATCAACAGCGAGACCTCCGCCATCGCGGGGCAGATGGCCCGCGGCGAGGACCTGGTGACCGGCGTCGGCCAGATGAGCGCGGAGGCGGCCCGGGCGCTCGACGCCATCGTCCAGGCCACCGGCGAGGCGGGCGAGCACGCCCGGGCCATCGCCAGTTCCGAGGCCGACCAGGAGCAGGGGAGCCGGCGGCTGGCCGATCAGATCCGCCAGATCGCGGAGGCGTCGGTCCGGATGCGCGGGGAAACCGAGTCGCTCGCCACCCAGGCTTCGGAGGCCAGCCGCGGCCAGGCCGACCTCGAGACCGCGATCGGCGAGTTGCAGCGAGTGGCCGGCGACCTCAAGAGTCTCGCCCGCCACTTTGCCGTCGAGAGCTGATCGGTGGAAACCGTCGCCACCCCGGCCGGGTTGCGGGCCCGGGTCGCCGAATGGCGTCGGGAGGGGCAGCGAGTGGGGTTGGTCCCCACGATGGGCGCGCTCCACGAAGGGCACCTCCGCCTGGTCGATCTGGTCCGGACCCGCGCCGACCGGGTCGTCGCCACCGTCTTCGTCAATCCGCTCCAGTTCGGTCCGCGGGAGGACCTGAGTCGGTATCCTCGCGACCTGGAGCGCGACCGCGCGCTGCTGGAGGCGCGGGCCGCCGACCTCCTGTTCGCCCCGACCGTCGACGCGATGTATCCCGAGCCCGTCGAGGTCCGGCTCGAGCCCGGCACCATGGCGTCGCGGTGGGAAGGGAGCGTCCGTCCCGGCCACTTTTCCGGGGTCCTCACGGTGGTGGCCAAGCTGTTTCATCTGGTGGGGCCCGACGTCGCCTGCTTCGGCCAGAAGGATTTCCAGCAGGCGGCGCTGATCCGCCGGATGGTCCGGGATCTCGACTGGCCGCTCGAGGTGATCGTCGGGCCGACCGTGCGCGAAGCCGATGGCCTGGCCCTCAGCAGTCGGAACCGTTATCTGACGCCCGACGACCGGAGTCGGGCGCCTTTGCTGTCGGCCGCTCTCCGCGCCGCCCAGCGGGCCTGGCGCGACGGCGCCACCGAGGCGGCCGCGGTGGAACGGGCCGCCGCCGCCGTCTTCGCGAGCGAGCCGGCGGTGACGGTGGACTATATTGCGGTCGCCGATCCGAACACCCTCGAACCGGTCGCGACGGTCTCGGCCGAGACGGTGGTGATGGTGGCCGCCCGCGTCGGCACGACCCGACTGATCGACAACGCGATCCTCGACCAGCCCATTCCGTGACCATCCCTCCCGAACTCGAACCGTCGATTCCGTCCTGGGCCCGGATGGGCGACAAGCGGCGCGACCACGTGCGACGGGTGGCGGAGCTGGTCCATCGATGGGCGGTTGCCATGGACCTGCCGGCGGGGGAGCGGAGCCGGTGGCTCCGCGCGGTCTGGCTCCACGACGCGCTCCGCGACGCTGATCCGGCCGAGCTCGCCGCCTGGGCCCCGGGCATGGCGGGGCCGGAGGAACTGCTGCACGGTCCGGCCGCCGCCCGCCGGGCCGAGGCCGAGGGCCTGACGGACCGCGGGATCCTCGAGGCGGTCCGGCACCATTCCGTCGGGGCGCCCGACTTCGACGCCGTGGGCCGCGCCCTCTACTGCGCCGATTTCCTCGAACCGGGACGCCGCTTCGATCAGGCCGAACGAGCAGAGCTGGCCGAGCGGTTCCCGAAGGACCCGGACCAGGTCTTTCGGGAGGTGGTCACCCGGCGTCTCCTCTTCCTCGTCCGCTCCGGCTGGCCCCTGCCGGACGGCACCGCCCGGCTATGGAACGCCCTGGTCGCCTCCTCGTCGCGTTAGGCGTCGTCGTCGCGGTGGTCGCCGGCCTGGTCCTGGCGCGCCCACGAGCGGAGCGGCCGGCGCGGCGTCCGGCCCTGGCCGCCGTGGCCGGCGCCCAGCGCGGGGGAGTCATCGAGGTGCTGAACGGGACCGCCCGGGCGGGCCTGGCGCGGCAGGTGACGCGGCTGCTCCGGGAGGAAGGCGTCGACGTCGTCTACTTCGGGACGGCCGACGATCGGCTCGACTCCACGACGGTGTTCGTGCGTCGGGGCGAGCAGGCCCGGGGGCACGAAGTGGCCCGGTTGCTCGGGACGAAACGGGTGGTCGTGTCTCCGGATCCGAAGCGCCGGGTCGACGTGTCGGTCGTTCTCGGCGCCGACTATCGGTTGCCCAAGGGCCGGCTGCCGCTCTGAGGGCCGGTGCCCTCGCCCACCAGCGCCACCATCACGTCCATCACGTTGGTACCCGTCAGGCCCTGACGGAGCAGGGCACCGGCCGCCGCCAGGGCGGGGTACGCGTCGTGGCCGGCCAGGGCCCGCTCCGGATCGATGCCGCGGTCGGCGATCGTGGCCCAGGTGGTCGGGTCGACCACCGCGCCGGCCGCGTCGGTCGGACCGTCGCGTCCGTCGGTCCCGCCGGCCAGGACCACGATGGGCCGGCGGGCCGGCGCCGCGGCGAGTTCCCGAGCGGCGGCGAGGGCCAGCTCCTGGCACCGGCCACCCCGGCCGGGCGAACCGCCGAGCGCCACGGTGGTCTCGCCCCCGGCGATCCAGGCCGTCCCGGTGCCGGCATTGGCCGCGAGCGCGTCGCGGACCAGGGCCCGGCCCGCGCCGGCGGCGTCGCCGATGATGAGGCCGGGGTGACGGATGACCCGGTAGCCTAACGCCTGGGCCCGCTCCACGGCCCCGTCGAGCGCGGTGCCGTTCGACGCCACGATCCGGGTCGCGATGCGCTCGAGTCCCGGGTCGCCGGGCTTGGGCGTCTCCGCCAGATCGCCGCGGATGACCCGGTCGAGCAGGCGGGTGGCCACCTCGGGCACGTCGACCGTGGCTCGGACCGTCTCGAGCAGCTGGCGGATCTCGGAGGCGGTGGTCGGATCCGGTTCGCACGGACCGGACCCGATGTCGGCGGGATGGTCGCCCGGCACGTCCGACAGGACGAACGCGCGGACCCGCTCGGCCCGACAGGCAACCGCCAGCCGCCCGCCTCCCCAGCGGGAAAACCGCTTCCGGATCCGGTTCAAGTCGCCGATCGGGAGGCCGGCCCGACCGAGGGCTCGCATCAGGAGGTCGTACTCGACCGGCGAGAGTCCCTCGATCGGGGCGCCGATCAGGCTGGTGGTGCCGCCGGAAATCAGGACCCACGCTTCCTCCCGACCGGTCAGCTGGGCCACGGCCTGCTCGAGGGCGGCGGCGGCGGCAAACGAACCGGCGCCCGGGAGCGGGTGGTCGCCCGCGACCCGCCGCACCCGGGGATCGGGACTCTCGCCCTGGTCCGGCGTGATGACGACGCCCCCGGTGACCGGGATGTCGAGGCGGTCGAGGTGCTGGATGGCGGCCGCGGCCATCGGGAAGGCCGCCTTGCCCATGGCAAGGACCCGGACCCGCTGCGGCGGAGGCGTGGTGGCGAGCGCGCGGGTCAGCGCCCGGCGGGGCTCCACGGCGGCAACGGCGGCTCCGTAGATTGCGATGGCGTCGTGACGAAGCCGGTCGGTGGGTGGGTTCACGGCCGACCAATATACCTGAGCCGCTCGACCCCGACAGGGGAACGGTGGGCGGCCATTTCGGCGAGGTTCCCTGGTGACACGGCCGGTTCTCCACTGCGCCCACGCCCTTCCGCCGGCCGTCGAGGCGCGCCTCGCGGCCGCCTACCGCGTCGAGCGGCCCGCGCCCGACGCCGATCCGCTCGAGGCCCTCCGCGCCGCGGCGGATCGGGTCGACGCGGCCCTGACGACGGTGACCGACCGGGTCCCGGCCGACGTGTTCGAGCGGCCGGGCCGCCGACTCCGGATCGTGGCCAACTTCGGCGTGGGCGTGAACCTGATCGACCTCGCCGCCGCGAAGCGGGCCGGGGTCGTCGTCACCAACACCCCCGACGTGCTGACCGACTGCACCGCCGACCTGACCATCGGGCTCATGCTGATGGCGCTCCGCCGGCTGGGCGAAGGGGAACGGCTGGTCCGGGCGGGCCGCTGGACCGGATGGCAGCCGACCCATCTCCTCGGCCGGCGGGTGTCGGGCCTCACGTTAGGCATCGTCGGGATGGGACGGATCGGTCGGGCGGTGGCGGCCCGGGCCCGGCTCGGGTTCGGGATGACGATCCGGTGGACGGGGCGGGGCGCCGTCCCGGCTCCGCTGGAGCAAACCGCGGCCGGTGGCGGCGGTCCGGTGCCCGCCGGTGTCGATCCGGCCGAGTGGCTGCCGCTCGACGACCTGCTGGCCACCGCGGACGTGGTGTCGCTCCACTGCCCGGCGACGCCGGAGACCGTCGGCCTCCTCGACGCCCGCCGGATCGGGCTGCTCCGGTCCGGCGCGGTCCTGATCAACACCGCCCGCGGCGCGCTGGTCGACGAGGCGGCGCTGGCCGCCGCGTTGCGGACCGGCCGGCTCCTGGCCGCGGGGCTCGACGTCTACCGGGAGGAACCCCGGGTTCCCGCCGACCTGCTGGCGCTCGAGAACGTGGTGCTCCTGCCGCATCTCGGCAGCGCCACGCTCGAAACCCGCACCGCGATGGGTCACCTCGCGGCCGACAACCTCGATGCGTTCTTTGCCGGCGGGGCGCCGCCGAATCGCGTGGCGTAACCGAGGCCGGAGGACGGGATGCGCGGCTTCGAGATTCGGGCCCGATCAACCCCGGGACGGCGGCAGCTGGCCGAGTTGGCCGGCCAGGGTGATCAGATCGCGGCGGAGGGCCTCCCGTTCGCCGACCAGCGCGGCGACCCGGTCGGCGTCGACCAGGTGGACGCCTAACGCCCTGGTGCCGGAGACGAACCGGTCGAATCGCTCCACCAGGCTCAGGGCGGCCACGCCGGACAGCGGCGCCAGGAACGCGCCCGCCGCCGCCCCGGGCCAGCCCCCCCACCGGAACCCCAGAACCCCCACCGCGATCCACGTCAGCGGATAGAGCAGGGCGGCGCCGATGATCTTGGCGGTGGCCAGGACGTCGTCGCTCGGCCCGGTGAATCGGCGAGCCAGCCGGCCGATGGCCCAGTATGCGGGGAAGTGAAGCAGCAGGCCGGGGAGCGCGAGCGGGAGGAAGATGACCACCCGGAGCAGGAGCCAGCCCGAGGCCGCCGTCACCGAGCGGAGCGTGGGGCGGGGTGGAACCGGCCGGGTCGGGTCGAGGCGGGCCCGGCGGAACGCCTGGTCCAGTCGTTCGAGCCGGCGCCGAAGCCGGTCGAGGAGCGCGGGATCGCGCTCCCGCAGGGTCTGGTATCCGGCGGCGAGTTGCCGGCGGGTGGCAAAGGCGGCGTCGACGGTCCGTGCCTTCGGGTCGCCGGCCGCCGACAGGATCCGCTCCGCCCGGGCGGCCAGCTCGAGGGCCTCGTGCTCGTCGGCCTGGAGGACCACGGCGGCCAGGCGCCGCTCCAGGTCCGCGGTGATCTGGTCGACCCGGTCGGCCGGCGGCTCGCCCCGGTCGTCGAGCGGGACGGGTGGTACGACGAGCGGCTCGCCGAACAGGATCAGGGCTTCGCTCCGGAACGTCGCCTTGTCGGTGTAGAACAGGCCGACCGGAACGATCCGGACCGGACTGGTCGTTCCCGCGCCGAGGGCGATCCGGGCGGCGCCGGTCTTGAGTGGCCGGAGTCCGGGGTCGGAGTGACTGGCTCCTTCGGGCGCGATCGCGATGGTGCCGCCGCGTTCGAGCAGGGCCCGGGCCCGCGCAAAGGTCTCGCGATTCTGTCCGGTGTCGGCCTGATCCTGGCGCCGGTACACCGGGATCGTGTCGAGCGCGCGGACGAACCAGCCGATGACGGGCATGGAAAACAGCGGGGCCTTGCCGAGGAACGACACCGCCCGGGGGGCAAAGCTGAGGAGGAGGAGCGGATCGACCAGCCCGTTCGGGTGGTTGATGGCGAAGAGCACCGGGCCATCGGCGGGCACTCGCTCGCGCCCGACGATGTCGATCCGGCGGAAGAAGAGCGAGAGGACTCGGCCGAACCCGTACCGAAGGACGGTCCGGAGCATCCGGTCAGCCGGCGCGGGCGGCCGCGGCGGGCCGGCGCTTCTTCTCCATCTCGACGTAGAGTTGGCCGCAGGCGGCGTTGATGTCGAGGCCCCGGCTCCGTCGGATCACGGCCTCGACCCCGGCCGACTGGAGCCGCCCGGCAAAGGCCCGCATCCGGTTGCCCGACGACGGCAGCAGGCCGGGGGCACCGCCCGGATGGAGGGGGAGCAGGTTGACGTGGGCGCCTAACGGCTGCGCCAACCGGGCCAGCCGGTCGGCGTCCTCGTCGCGGTCGTTCTTGCCCGCGATCATCACGTACTCGAACGTCACCCGCCGGCCGAACCGCTTGGCCTCCGCCAGGACCCGGTTCAGCGCGTACTTCTTCTCGATCGGCATCAGGCCGAGCCGGTCCTCCGCGCGGGGCGCGTGGAGCGAGATCGCCAGGCGGAACTGCTCGGGCCGAGCCCGGAGCGCTTCCATGCCCGGGAGGATGCCCACGGTCGAGACGGTGATGTGCCGGGCCCCGATGCCGAACCCCTCGGCGTCGTTGAGGATCGTGAGGGCCACGTCCACGGCCGGCCAGTTGAGGAGCGGCTCGCCCATGCCCATGAAGACGATGTTGGTCGGCCGGTCGGCCGGGTCGCGGAGGATGATCTCGCGGACCTGGCCGGTGATCTCCGCCGGGGTCAGGTTCCGCCGGAAGCCCATCCGGCCGGTGGCGCAGAAGACGCAGCCTAACGCGCAGCCGGCCTGGGACGAAATGCACAGCGTCCGCCGGGCGCCGCTCGGGATCAGCACCGACTCGACGGCCTCGCCGTCGGCGAGCCGCCAGAGGAATTTCCGGGTTCCATCCGCGCTGGTTTCGAGTGACGCGACGGTCAGGCGGGGCAGGGGCCATTCCTGTTCGAGGGCCTGCCGGAGCCCGGCCGGCAGCTCGGCCGCCTCGGACCACGATCCCACCGGGTTGGTCCAGAGCCGCCGCTCGATCTGGGCGGCGCGGTAGGCCGGCAGGCCGCGGGCCGCCACCCACGCGGCAATTCGGGTCCGGGCCTCGGCGGGCGGCAGGTCGAGCAGGGTGGGGGTCATGACGGCAAAGCTAACGGCCCCGGGCACCGGCGGCTTCCCCCGGCCCCGGCGCGGCCAGGTAAAAGACCCGTAACTCTTCATGGGTCAATTGCTTGCCGCTGCAGGTCGGAGGGCGTTACGTTTGCCCTCTATGGCGAAAGAATTCGAGGCCGCAACCTCGCTCCGAACCCACCGGGCCGGCTCAGTCGATCGGTCCCTGGTTGGTCAGACCGTCCGCCTGGGCGGATGGGTCCACCGACGACGCGATCTCGGTGGTCTGGTGTTCATCGATCTTCGCGACCGCGATGGTCTGGTCCAGTTGTCGCTCAGCCCCGAGTGGACGCCGGCGGCGGTGCTGACCCGGGCCCAGGATCTCGGGGTCGAATCGGTCATTCTGGTGACGGGCAAGGTCGAGCTGCGACCCAATCCGGCCCGGGACGAGGGCATGGTGTCGCGCGAGGTCGAGGTCTATGTCACGGACCTGGCCGTCGTTGGACCGGCGGGCACGCCGGCCATCCCGGTGGCCCGGAAGGAAAACGAGGATCTGGCCGCGGAGGAACTCCGGCTCAAGCACCGGGTCCTCGACCTCCGCCGCCCCGAGCTGCAGCGGAACCTGATCCTCCGTCACCGGCTGGCCCAGCGGGCCCGTCGCGACCTGAGCGACATGGGCTTCCTCGAGATCGAGACGCCGATCCTCACCAAGCCGACCCCCGAGGGCGCCCGCGACTACCTGGTGCCGTCGCGAGTCCACGCGGGTGAGTTCTA
>JAEUJH010000550.1 GCA_016794825.1 Gemmatimonadota bacterium | reverse complement strand
CCGGTGGCGCGGACGCTGGATTCGCTGGTTTCGACCGCGCCAGCGGTGACCATCGATCGGGACGGGACCGAGTTCGGCACCGCGATCGGTGCCCGTGAACTGCGCCGTCTCCCGTTGCCCAACGAAGCCAGAGATCTGGTTCGCTTTGCCAACGGCGCCCGGCCCGATCAGGTCTGGGGCGGGGCCACCGCGCAGGCCAACAACTACCAGCTCGACGGCGTGGCGGTCAATCATCCCGGCATTGGTGGCGATCTCCTCCAACCGAGCGTGACCTGGATCGAGGAAGTGCAGGTTCGGGGTCTGGGCGCCGGGGCCGAGCACGGGAACTTCCAGGGCGGGATCGTCAACATCGTCACCCGATCGGGGCAGAACCGCCGCGAGGGCGCGGTCCGGTTCGCGGCCGAAACCCATCGGCTCAACGCCTCGAACCTCGTGCCCGGCGAAGCCGGCTCGGAAGTGAGCGACCGTCTCGAGTTCGACGGCCAGCTCCTCGGCCCGCTGGTTCGCGACCGGCTCTTCTACGCCCTGTTCGGTCAGGTGGTGCGCCGCGACGTGCGGGTCCTCGATCAGTTCCCCGATGCCGTGGGCGACTTCGTGGCCGCCCCGCCCCGGGAGCGCCAGGGCCGCTTCCTCGGCAAGCTGACCTGGGTTCCCACCAGTCGGGACAATCTTTCGCTTTCCGTGGCCCGGTTCGATACCCGGGTCGATCGCTTTGGCCAGACCGGATTCAAGCGGGCGGAGGCCACCCAGCGTCTCGACGCGGGATCGTGGCTTGGCACCCTGGCGTGGCAGCGAACCTGGTCGGCGCGGAGCTTCCTCGAGGTCAAGGTCTCCGGTTACGACGGCCACGACGATCGGCTGCCCCACCGTTCGTCCGACGTGCCGGCGCTCCAGGTGCTCAATCAGGTCGACCCGCTGGAATACCAGAACGCGGTCTTCAGCGAGCGCCGAGCGCCGAGGACCGCGGCGCTGTCCGCCACCTGGGACCGCTACGCCCGATTCCTCGGCGGCGATCATCACCTGAAGGTCGGCTTCGAGCTGGCCGCGTCGAGCTGGGCATTCCATCGGAGCCGAAACGGCGGGCTGACGTGGCGGCCCGGCCTCCGCACCAGCGCCCCCGCCTTCGACCCGGCCGATCCCTCCACCTGGCTCTTCAACGGCGCCCTCACCAGCACCTGGGGTGGCGAGATCGCGCTCGACGCGGAGACCGACGTCGGCGCCGTATTCCTGCAGGACCAGTTCCGGATTGGTTCGCGCCTCACGATCAGTCCGGGGCTCCGGTGGAGCCGGTGGACCGGTCGGCTGGGCGGAGTCCGGGGCAACTTTGCCGACGTCGTCCGGCCCACCGGGTTCGACCCTCGCGTCGGCGCGACGCTGGCCCTGGCCGGCGACGGGACCCTGTCGCTCAAGGCACACTGGGGCCGATACCACCAGAGCCTCTTTGCCGGGTTCTTCGACCGGTCGGCGGGCAGCAACGTCTACCGCGACGAAGAACGCTGGGAGTACACCGGAACGCCCTTTGGCGATCCAACCACCACGCTGACGACGGCCCAGCGTGCCGCCCTGGCCGCGCAGGGCCTCTTCCGTCGAGTCGAGCTCAATCGGCTGAGCGAAACCGGCGTCGCGACGGACTACCGCCAGCCGTACGTCGATCAGACCGTCCTCGGCCTCGAGAAGACCTTCGGCGATCACTGGAAGGCCGAGGCGGTGTATGTCCACCGGACCAATCGGAACATGGTGGCGCTGGTGGATCGCAACCTGGCCGACAACTACACCGTCTTTGCCAACGTCGGGGTCCTCGATCGGTTCTTCAATCCGCTCTACCTCAACGGCAAGCCGCTCCGACTGTCGCGGCTGGCGGTATCCAACGAGGACATCCTCTACTGGTTTGCGCTCCTCCAGGCGGGCGTGGTCGCGGGCGCCGAGTTCTTGCCGCCGGGAATGACGGCCGCGCAGGTTGCCGCGCTCCAGTATCGACCCGACCTGATCCTGACCAACGCGCCCGATGCCCGCCGGCGCTTCGACCAGCTCCAGGTGCGGGTTCAGGCCCGCTATCCGACCTGGTGGTTCGACGTGGGCGGGACGATCACGGCGCTGGAGGGCAACCTGAACACGGTGGTGGGGCCGGACGACTACGGCGGCTCGTCGGCCGGGCCGTACGTTCGACTCAACGAGAGCTTCGACGCCCTGGGCAACCTCGCCAACCAGAGCCGGCTGGAACTCAAGGTCCGGGCCGGCGGCGATCTGCCGCTGGGATTTCGGGGTTCCGGGTTCCTGGAGTACGCGAGCGGCGACTACTACACGCCGACGCTGACGCTCTCCAATCTGCTGTTCGAGTTCGAGGCCGACCTGCCGACCACGATCCCTCGGCTCCGCCGGCTCCGGTCGCACTTCTTCGAGACGACGGCCGGCCAGCGGCTCTTCGTGCAGCCGCGCGGCGCGTATCAGTATCCGGCCCGCGCCACCGTCGACCTCCGGCTCGAACGCGGCCTGACCCTCGGCCGCTCGCAGCTGCTGTTCACGCTTGAGGCCTTCAACGTCCTGGGCGCAACCACCGTCACCGAGGTCCAGACCTCCTTCAACGGCGAGACCGATCCGTTCGCCACCGGGCGCCTCGGCGCCGTCCGCAACCGACTCCCACCGCGCACCATTCGACTCGGCACCACGCTGGAGTGGTAACGGGGAGAGTCCTTCAGACGCCGAACTGCCTGAGGTGATGGTCGAAGTGCTTGTAGCCGAGAACGCCCCAGGACGAGCGCGTCATGGAGCCGAAGAACGGGTGGGTCGCGGCCATCCGGGTTCCGGTTCCCCATCGCTCCAGCAACTCGGCGAGGCGGGCGATGTCGGCGCCGAGGTTGGTCGGAGCGGTGGCGAGCAGCTGCGGGGCGGTCTTGGCTCGGGCTTTCGGGATCGGGAGGACGTAGATGATCAGTTGCTTGATCGGCGGCCACGAGGCAATCGGCTTTCCGGTACCGAGGCCGGGGACCTCGTCGAGCATCATCCGCGCCGAGTCGATCAGGTGGGTCACCATCCGGGGCGCGGTCAGGGTGCCGAACTGGCCCGGCGTGGTCGGGTACAGGCGTTCGAGTCGGGTGATGATCTCGCGGCGGGCGGCGGGATCGTTGAGGGTCTTCATCCGCCAATAATGGCGTCCGGTATCCGGCCTTGGTAGGAGGGGCCGACGATCCGCGGCCAGGCGCCCGCCTCGTGGAAACATCGACGTCCGGGCCTGCAGGCATCCAGAACTTCTCGATGATCTCTCGCACCAGCAGAAGGAATCCCGACCAGGCTGACCCGGGGTACAGAACCCGGGGTGCCCTGCGTCCGTAGGTCAGAATGAGGCCTGCGGTCAGCTATCGGCGGGCCGGGTCCCCCCAACCCGGAGTGGCAACGAATGACGACACGATGGCAGATCGTCGGGATGGTGGTGGCGCTGACGGTGACGGGGTCAGGGTCGGCGCGGAGTCAGTCGAGCAAGGTGGCTCCGAAAGACGCGCCGGCCACGATCGGCCTGACCCGATCGGGCGAACCGGGTGTCGCGCTCCGGATCAGCGGGACGCTGGTGACCGGACCCGGCCGAACGCCGGTCGCGGGCGCTTCGATCTACGTCTATCAGACCGACGCCGGCGGTGCGTACACCCCGACCAATCCGCGCGACAGCGACCATCCCCGGATCCACGGCTATCTCCGCACCGATCGACTCGGCCGCTACGCCTTTACCACCGTGCGACCCGGGTCGTATCCCAACACGACCAACCCGGGCCACATCCACTACCAGGTGGTCGCGCCGGGGTATCGGGATCGGATCTTCGAAATCGTCTTTGCCGGTGACACGCTGATCCCGGCGCAGTGGCTCCGGGACGCGAGCAACGAACTGGCGGCGGTGGCGGTGGTGCGGCTCGAACGGACGGCCGACGGGGGATGGCACGGCGTCCACGACGTGGTGCTGCGGCCAGACCCCTGACCGTCACCCGGTTCGCGACCGGCGTCCAACCAGGCGTTTCAGCCGGGCGTGATCCTCGCGTTCCCGCTCTTCGAGGAGCGCTCGGACCCTGGTCGCTTCTTCTTCGAGGCCGGGGGCCACGCGGCGCTCGAGGGTGTTGACCTGACGGGAGGTGCGGGCCAGCGCCTCGGCCAGCCGCCGCAGGCGGAGTTCGGTCGAGGCGGCGTCGAGCAGCAGTTCGACCAGCCGCTCGAACTCGTCGGCCGCGGCGGTGGCCGCTGGGCCGGTGAGGCCCGGGTTCTGCCCCCGGCCGGGCAGGGTCCGGTGCACCGGCGCCAGCCGCTCCACCGCGCCGGTGGCGACACCCCACGATTCCGACACCGCCACGTCGACCTCGAGTTTCCGACCCGGCCAACCCAGGGCGTCGAGCGGACCGTCGCCATGGACGGCTCGGGCGGCCAGCAACGCGCTGTACGCGGCGGCGGCCCGGGCATCGACCCGGGCCCGGGCCTCGATGGCCGGATGCGCCACCTTGAACAGGTCCGCCACCAGGGCCCGCCGCTTCCGGGTCAGCAGGTCGATTCCCTTGCGGACCCGCTCGAGCCGACGGCGGGAGCGCAGCAACTGCGACCGCGTGGGCGCCACCCGGGTGCCGATCATCGGGCCGATCCTCCCCCGCGCCGCGCCTCCCAGATCGCATCGGGGATCTTGGTGAGATCCTCGCGCGGCAGGGTCTCGAGCAGTCGCCAGCCCGCCTCGATGGTCTCGCTGATCGTCCGCCGA
This sequence comes from Gemmatimonadota bacterium, assembly GCA_016794825.1. Classification (GTDB taxonomy): domain Bacteria; phylum Gemmatimonadota; class Gemmatimonadetes; order Gemmatimonadales; family GWC2-71-9; genus SHZU01. The sequence goes on along the minus strand of JAEUJH010000550.1, from coordinate 1,205 downwards.
CCCTGGCCCTGATGGACGAACTCCCGCTCGAATCGCTCCGCAAACGCCAGCGCCCGGCGGTCCGCCGGCGGGAGCCCGCTCTCACCCACGATGGCCGCGGTGAATCGGGCCTCCCGGCCCAGCGCGTACACCGCGTACAGTTGATCGGCCCAGACCCGGTGCTCCGGAACGGTCTGCTTGCTGATGCCGGCGCCCATCAGGCGCGACAGCGAAGGGAGCACGTCGATCGGCGGAAACACGCCGCGCCGGTCGAGTTCCCGGCTCAGGACGAGCTGGCCCTCGGTGATGTAGCCCGTCAGGTCGGGGATCGGGTGGGTGATGTCGTCGTCGGGCATGGTGAGGATCGGCAGCTGGGTGATCGATCCCTCCACGCCGTGGAGAACCCCGGCCCGCTCGAACAGGGTGGCGAGGTCGGTGTACATGTAGCCCGGATAGCCCCGCCGTCCCGGGATTTCCTCCCGCGCGGCGCCCAGTTCCCGGAGGGCCTCGCAGTAGTTGGTGCAATCGGCCAGGACGACCAGCACGTGGAGCCCCAGGTCGAACGCGAGGTGCTCGGCCTGACTCAGCGCGAGTCGGGGCGCCAGCAGGCGTTCGATCGTGGGGTCGCCGGTGCGGTTCAGGTAGAACACGCTCCGAGCCATCACCTCGCTGCCCTCGAACCGATCCATGAACCGGCGGGCTTCCCGCTGGGTGATGCCGACCGCCACGAAGATGACGGCAAACGGCTCGTCCTTCGGGGTGCGGGCACCCGCCACGATCCGCGCGGCGAGTTCGAGCCCCGGCAGACCGGCGCCCGAAAAGATCGGGAGCTTCTGACCCCGGACCAGCGTGTTCATTCCGTCGATGGCCGAGACACCGGTCTCGATCACGTCGCGCGGTTTCCGCCGCCGGACCGGGTTCATCGGAGCCGCCCACACCGGCCGCCGCGCGGTGCCGATCGGCTCGGGCAGGCCGTCGAGCGGTGCCCCCGCGCCGCTCAGCACCCGGCCCAGCAACTCCCGGCCCACGGTCGCGCGCGCCACCTCTCCAGCCAGGGTCACCTGCACCGACGCCGGCGCGAGACCGACCATGTCCTCGAACACCTGGACCACGATCCCGTCGCGCCGGACTTCGATGACCTGACCCCGCCGCTCGCCGCCATCGGCCGACTGGAGGGCCACCCACTCTCCCAGCGCGGCGCGATGGGCCCCGGCCACTTCGATCAG
>JAEUJH010000527.1 GCA_016794825.1 Gemmatimonadota bacterium | reverse complement strand
GCCGTTTGCCGAGGTGGTCCGGAAGGCCGGGTTCATCGCCCTGTCGGTGTCGAAACTGTTCGCGGCCTGCTTTGCGTTCGCGCTGTTCCTGGCGGTGGTGGGTACCTACGGCCTGATGTCCCGCTCGATCGGCCTTCGGCGCGGCGAGATCGGCATCCGCCGGGCGCTCGGCGCCTCGGAGGCGGGCGTCCGAGTGCTCCTGCTCCGACAGGCCGCCGGGCAACTCGGCCGGGGGGCGCTGCTGGCGGCTCCGGTCCTGGCCGCGGTAGGGTTCGCCTTCAGTTTCTACTTCCCGATCGGCGCGGGCCTAACGGTCGGGTTGGCGGTCGGGGTGTCGGTCGCGATCGTGGCGGTGGTCCTCGCGACGACCTGGATTCCGACCCGGCGGGCGGCGCGGGTCGGGTTGCGGGAATCGCTCACGGGCGGTTGAGGCACGGGCGTCCTCGGCGGGCCGATCTCCTCACCCTTGGGCCGCCGGCCCGAGGTTACCCGGTCCGGCTGCGGGGGAGCCGCCGGTCGGTTAGGATGGATGGAGCGGCGCTTGCCGCCCGAAGCTGACTCTCCCCCGAGGCCTCCGTGACGGGATGAGCGTGTCCGACCAACTCTTCCTCCAACGAGTGTACCGGCGCCCGGACGTCGGGCTCTCCGAAGCGGAGTTTCCGGGCAACCTGCCGTTCGTGCGGGGACTGGACCTTCGGTTCGAGGCCCCGTCACCATCCTGGTCGGCGAGAACGGATCGGGGAAATCGACCTTCATCGAAGCGGTGGCGGATCTGTGCGGATTTCCGGTCGCCGGCGGTGGGCGTAACGAGTTGGCGGACCTGAAAGCGCCGCAGACGCGGAGCGACCTGGCACCGTTCGTCTGGGCGGCGTTTTCGAGGAAACCGCGGAACGGGTACTTCTTCCGGGCCGAGTTTCAGGCCCATTTCGCGACGTTGCTCGAGGAGCGGAGGGCCGACCCGGAATTTCCGGGAGACCCGTTCGCGCGCTATGGCGGGCGCTCGTTGCACACCCGATCGCACGGGGAGGCGTTTCTCTCGGTGCTCTCGTCCTGGCTGACACCCGGCCTGATCCTGATGGACGAGCCGGAGTCGGCGCTTTCACCGCAACGGCAGTTGGCACTCCTGGTCCAGATCGCCAGGCTGGCTCGCGATGGCGGCACCCAGTTCGTCATCGCCACGCACTCGACCATCCTGATGACCTACCCGGGCGCCTCCCTGCTCTCGTTCGATGGCGATGGGGTCCATCCAACGACCATCGAGGACACGGCGCACTTTCAAATCACGAAGGGGCTGTTGGATCACCCCGAGCGCTACTGGAAGCACCTCCGCCTGGAAGAGGAGACGGACTAGGTGAGCCGGGGCATGAGGATCGCCAGCGCCGTGCTGTGTGGTGCGATTCCGGCAGCGGCCTGCGACACGAGCGTCGACTGCACGGCAGTCGAGGTGTTTCCGATCGAAATCGCTCCCGTGGACCGCAGCTCGGGCGCCTCGATCGCCGATAGCGCAACCGCCGTTGCCACTAAAAACGGACGGGCCTGGCCGCTTGGGCCGGCCCGGCATGGCGCAAATGGCCGCCTCCTGACTCTGTGGGGCGGCGAGGGTCCCGGTCAGTATCTCGTGGCCGTGCGACACCCTCGGATTGTCGACTGGGATTCGATTGTGGTCGTCGCGACGGCCAGCGGTTGTCAGCGGTTCGTGACCGTCTCGTTCACCGTCCGGATGACGCCTCGCTAGCCGCCAACTCGTCGACGGCATGATCCGGCGACCCCAACCTCCGCGCGCAGGTCTCGCCGAACGCGGTCGCCTCGGCCTCCGATGCGTGGGCGTCGAGTACGTGGTAGGCCTCGTGGGCCAGCGCGCCGGCCAACCAGTCGACGGGCCGTTCGAGCGCCCGGGACCAGAGCTGGAGGGCAATGGGCGCCGCCTGACTGGTGAAGTAGGTGGCGCCGAAGAAGATCATGCCTTGGGCGGTGTCGGGCGGCGTCCAGACGCTCACGGCGCCCGCTCGCTCGAGCCACACGAGGGTCCGGGCCGCCAGCCGGCAGGAGGCATCAGGGCTGGCACGAAGACTCGCCACCGCTCGGCGCCAGGCCGTCCGCTGCCGATCTCTCAGCGGTTCGGTCTCGACCCAGCGCGCGGCGACGACGGGACATTGGCCAGCCTCCGACCGCGCGGCCCCCAGCGGGTGGGCGATCCGGAGCCGGATCCCGACTTCGACCAGATCGCAGGGCTCCTCCGTCGCCCGGCTGGCCAGGTCCTGACCGGAACTGCGGCCCAGCACGGTAAGGGACAGCACCGCTGCTCCGAGCCAACCTCTTCGAAGTCGTGCCATTGCCCGTCTCGAATCGTCTCCCTGGACCCAAGCTGGTGGCTGACCAACGTGATGTCACGATATTGTTACATGAAAGACCCGTTGCCCCGAACACCTGGGACTCGGCCATGACGACGACCCTAACGAAGGCCTCCGGCTACCATGGCAACTCGATGGCCCTCCCGGTGCCGAACCTCGCGGAAGTTCGGGACGGGGTTCCCTGGAAGGTGTTCAACGTCGTCGCGCCGGACGGGCTCTGTTGCTGGTTCGGCGAGCGGCAGGCCTCCTGATCCGGAAATGCGACCATGCGCCCGCTCCGCTACTCCATCAACGTGACCCTGGACGGGTGCTGCGATCATCGCGCCATCACCCCTGACGAGGACATCCACCGGCACGCCACCGGCAACATTGCCCGGGCCGACGCCATCATCCTGGGCCGGGTGACGTACGGCCTGATGGAGGCCGGGTGGCGGCAGCCGGCGCCGGAGGGCAGCCGGCCCGAGTGGATGGAGCCATTCGCCCGGACGATCAACGCGACCCGAAAGTACGTCGTGTCGAGAAAGCTCGACCGGGTCGACTGGAACTCGGAGCTGATCCGCGGCGACCTGGAGGCGGCCATCCGGCGGCTCAAGGAAGAGCCGGGCAACGGCCTGGCCCTGGGAGGCGTGACGCTTCCACTGGCGCTGGCCGAGCTGGGGTTGATCGACGAGTACGAGTTCCTGGTGCAACCGCGGCTCGCCGGCCATGGACCCACGGTGTTCGCGGGGCTGTCGCGCCATGTCGACCTCCGACTCGTGGGCCGCGAGCAACTCGGGTCGGGCACCGTGGTGCTGCGCTACGAGCCGAAGCGGTAGTCGGCCGGAACGCGGGACCCGCCCCGTTAGGGACTCGACGCCGACACCCGCTCGTGGCCGACTCGTTCGATCCACCGCGCGAGTCGGGCGGAGGGGGCCAGCGAGGCCGGGACGTAGCGAATCGGGAGGTTGGCGAGGTCCGCCGGGATCCGCACGGTATTGAGGGTACCCCGCGAAATGACCAACGACAGGACGACGACCGAATCGCCCGCCGCGGCGGCCAGCCGCTCGATCTCCCGGCGAATGCCGCCGACGGCCTCCTGGCGGATCGACGGCGCGGCGTCATCGAGAATGAGGCCGATCGCTCGCGGCACCCGAGCGTGTTCCGCCGTCGGACGAGCGGCGCGATCCAGGTCCTCGACCCACGTGGCGGCATCGGCCCGATCGCTCGGTCCGTGCGCCACGAACATCAGGGGCCGACGGCGATCCGCCTCGGGAAGCTCGGCCCACAATTCCCGGAGGATCTCGGCCATTTCGGGCGCGCCGTCGAGGGCCGGGGTGGTTCGAACGGGGATGGGCCACCGGTCCGGCGGCGTGAAGTGGCGGTGGGCCTCGAGTTCGGGCGGCAGGCTGCCCAATTCGCCGGCGTAATACCTGATCTGCCGAAAGTGGGAGCCGGCCGACGACACCATCAGGGGCACGACGACCACCGACCGGACGCCCGCGGCGAGCAGCTGGGCCATGGCGGCGCCGAACCCGGCCGACTCGGCTTCGGGCCCCATCAGGAACGCGGTGGTCACCGGGCCCGCCGGCCAGTTCACCTGGGCAACGGTCTGCCGGACGCGGGCGTTCCACTCCGGGTTGGCGCCATGGGCTACGACGAGCAGGCCGGTTTGGGCGGCGCCGAGCGGAGTGGCAACCCCAAGGCAGGACATCGCGGCGGCAAGGAAGAGGCTGGTGTACAAGTTGTCACCCATTACAATCCAAACGAAACGAGAATCATTTTCATCTCTCTTTAATCAAGAGTACGACACTCAGGTATGACTGTCAATTGGGTCCTCCCGAGTTGCCGCCCGGTTCGCGCCGAGCCGATAACCGATTTGAGTTGCCCGACTTGACCAGAGGCGGCGGCACCGGTCAGATCTGCCCGTGGGACGGTGGCAGCCTGTGGATTGGTCGGACGACGGCCCCGACCGACGTCCACGCCCATCACGCCGTCCAGGTGGCCTTGGCGCTCGAAGGCACCTTCCGGTTCCAGAGCCCCGACGACGGCGCCTGGCTCGACTGCCGCGGAGCCGTCATCGCCTCCAACCGGCCGCACGCGTTCGACGGCCGCAACGCTCCCCTCCTGGCGCACCTCTTCGTCGAGCCCCAGTCGCTTCCAGGCCGGGTCCTCGGCCATCGCTACCCCGCGCCGCTCGGCATCCACGAGTTGAGCGGGCCGCTGCTCGAC
>JAEUJH010000524.1 GCA_016794825.1 Gemmatimonadota bacterium | reverse complement strand
GCCGTTTGCCGAGGTGGTCCGGAAGGCCGGGTTCATCGCCCTGTCGGTGTCGAAACTGTTCGCGGCCTGCTTTGCGTTCGCGCTGTTCCTGGCGGTGGTGGGTACCTACGGCCTGATGTCCCGCTCGATCGGCCTTCGGCGTGGCGAGATCGGCATCCGCCGGGCGCTCGGCGCGTCGGAGGCGGGGGTCAGAGGGCTCCTGCTCCGGCAGGCCGCCGGGCAGCTCGGCCGGGGGGCGCTGCTGGCGGCTCCGGTCCTGGCGGCGGTGGGGGTCGGCTTCAGCTCCTTCTTTCCGATCGGCGCCGGCCTAACGGTCGGGTTGGCGGTGGGGGTGTCGGTCGCGATCGTGGGGGTGGTCCTGGCGACGACCTGGATTCCGACCCGGCGGGCGGCGCGGGTCGGGTTGCGGGAATCGCTCACGGGCGGTTGAGGCACGGGCGGCCTCGGCGGGCCGGTCTCCTCACCCGCGGCCCGCCGGCCCGAGTTCCCGGGGCTGATCAATTCAAGGATCAGCGCCGAGCTTCCCCGCTAGGGCTGCGTGGGAGCCGACGGTCGGTTAGGATGGGATCAGCGGCGCCTGCCGCCCGAAAGCTGACTCTCCCCCGGATATCCGAAACGGGATCAGCGTGTCCGACCAAATTTTCCTCCAACGGGTGTACCGGCGCCCCGACGCCGGACTTTCCGCAACGGAGTTTCCGGGCAGTCTGCCGTTCGTTCGGGAACTGGACGTCCGGCTCGAGCACCCCGTCACCATCCTGGTGGGCGAGAACGGATCGGGGAAGTCGACGTTCATCGAAGCGGTGGCGGAGTTGTGCGGACTTCCGGTCGCCGGCGGCGGGCGTAACGAACTGGCGGACCTGAAAGCGCCGCAGACCCGGAGCGAGCTGGCCCCGTTCGTCCGGGCGGTGTTTTCGAGGAAACCGCGGAACGGGTACTTCTTCCGGGCCGAGTTCCAGGCCCATTTCGCGACGCTGCTCGAGGAGCGGATGGCCGACCCGGAGTTTCCGGGAGACCCGTTCGCGCGCTATGGCGGGCGCTCATTGCACACCCGATCGCACGGGGAGGCGTTCCTCTCGGTGCTCTCGTCGTGGCTGACACCCGGCCTGATCCTGATGGACGAGCCCGAGTCGGCGCTCTCACCGCAACGGCAGTTGGCGCTCCTGGTCCAGATCGCGAGGCTGGCGCGCGACGGCGGCACCCAGTTCGTCATCGCCACCCACTCGACCATCCTGATGACCTACCCGGGCGTCTCCCTGCTCTCGTTCGATGGCGATGGGACCCATCCAACGACCATCGAGGACACGGCGCACTTTCAAATCACGAAGGGGCTGTTGGATCACCCCGAGCGCTACTGGAAGCACCTCCGCCAGGAAGAGGAGACGGACTAGGTGAGCCCGGGCATGAGGGTCGCCAGCGCCGTGCTGTGCGGTGCGATTCCAGCGGCGGCCTGCGACACGACGTTCGACTGCACGGCGATCGAGGTCTTCCCGATCGAAATCGCTCCCGTGGACCGCAGCTCGGGCGCCTCGATCGCCGATAGCGCAACCGCCGTTGCCACCGAAAACGGACGGGCCTGGCCGCTCGGGCCCGCCCGCCATGGCGCAGACGGCCGCCTCCTGACTCTGTGGGGCGGCGAGGGTCCCGGTCGGTACCTCGTGGCCGTGCGACACCCTCGGTATGTTGACTGGGACTCGACCGTGGTCGTCGCGACGGCAAGCGGTTGTCAGCGGTTCGTGAGCGTCTCGTTCACCGTCCGGATGACGCCTCGGTAACCGCAGGGCCGGTCCACGGGATGGAGTTTCCTGGAACATGTTCTACATCGTCGCGCCAGATGGGCTCTGTTTCTGGTTTGGCGAACGGCAAGCACCCTGAGCCGGGAGGCCCCATGCGACCGCTGCGCTACGCCATCAACGTCACCCTCGACGGCTGCTGCGACCACATGGCCATCATCCCGGACGAGGACACCCATCGCCACGCCACCGAGGGCGTTGCCCGGGCCGACGCCATCATCCTGGGTCGCGTGACCTATGGGATGATGGAGGCCGGGTGGCGGCACCCGGTTCCGGCGGGCGCGCGCCCCGAGTGGATGGAGCCTTTTGCCCGGACGATCAACGCGGCCAAGAAGTACGTCGTGTCGAAGACACTCGATCGAGTCGACTGGAACTCCGAACTGATCCGCGGCGATCTGGAAACGGCCATCCGCCGGCTCAAGGAAGCGCCAGGCACCGGGCTGGCGGTCGGTGGCCTGACGCTCCCGCGGGCGCTGGCCGAACTCGACCTGATCGACGAGTACGAGTTCATGGTGCACCCTCGGCTGGCCGGGCATGGGCCCACCCTGTTCGCGGGGTTGTCGCGTCCGAGCGACTTGACGCTGGTGGACCGTCGTGAGCTCGGGTCGGGAGCGGTCGTCGTGCGGTACGCGGCCAAGCGGGAGCCGCGGTGACCAGGGGCCGCGGCACGGGTCAGATCTGCCCGTGGGACGGGGGCAGCCTCTGGATTGGCCGGACGACGGCCCCGACCGACCTGCACGCCCATCACGCCGTC
>JAEUJH010000506.1 GCA_016794825.1 Gemmatimonadota bacterium | reverse complement strand
ACCGAACAGGCGGCGAACCTCTACTCGGTCAACGTGGCCGATCTCTGCTGTGCCGAACGACTTACGGCCGGGAGATTTGCAGAAAACCTGTCGCCTGTCTATTCTCCCGACGGGCGCCGGGTGGTGTTCGTCTCCAACCGGGCCGGGTCGCCGCAGATCTACGGGATGGCGGCCGACGGGACCGATCAGGAACTCCTGGTCCCGTTCGATTACGGCGCGGGGAGTTCGTACGCGCCCGACTGGTCCCCCGACGGGACGATGATCGTGTTCCATCGGGAAGCCGGGGGGACTCCCCAGATCTACACCTACGATCTGGCGAGCCGGCAACTGCGAGCGCGCACCTCGTCCGGTCGGAACGAGGATCCCAGCTTCGCTCCGGATGGGCGGCACATCGTGTTCGTGTCGGACCGAACCGGGCGTCGCCAGCTGCACGTGCTCGATCTGGAGACTGGCAAGGTGCGCCAGGTTCCGACCCCCGGCGCGGCCCGTTTGCCGGCTTGGTCGCGTTCGCTTGGACGGGGACGCTGAAACGTCGACAGGATTTCTGAAACCGCTTCGAACCAATGAGGACCCGGCCCATGCGTATTCGATTCGTTCTCGCCCTCGCGGTGGTGGCGGCTGGCTGCGGCAAGAAGGCCCCCGAGGCCGTGCCGACGCCGACCAACGAACCCACGAACACCACGCCGACGACCGGCACCCCGAACACCGGGACCCGCCCCACGACGCCCCCGGACAACCGGGCCGAAATGGAACGGGCCGACCTGCTCCGGATCCTCCAGGAGCCGATCTACTTCGAGTATGACCAGGACGCCCTCCGATCGGACGCCCAGGCCACCCTCGAGCGGAAGGCGGCCATCCTGCTCGCCAACGCCGGGCTCCGGATCCGGATCGCCGGGCACGCGGACGAGCGGGGCTCGGACGAGTACAACCTCGTCCTCGGCACCCGGCGGGCCACCACCGCCAAGCGGTTCTTCGAGGCCAAGGGCATCGACGCGAGCCGGATCGAGGTAGTGTCCTTCGGCGAAGAGCGGCCGGCGGATCCGTCGTCGTCCGAAGCCGCGTGGGCCAAGAACCGGCGCGACGAATTCGAGATCCTGTCCGGCGCCGATCGCCTGGTGAAGCCGCAGTGATTGGCCGGGGGGCAGTCGCCGCCGCCGCCCTGATGGTCATGGGGTGCGCCACCAGCGGCTCGGTCAAGCGGGTCGAGACCCAGGTGCTGGTGTTGCGGGCCGAATCGGCCCGCCAGGATTCGGTTCGGGCCGCTGAACTGGCCCGGATCATCCGCCTCCAGCAGCAGGTGCTCGACTCGCTCGCCAGCTCGCGCCAGGCCCTTCGGGTCCTCGACGCGAAGTTCGGCACCGACCTGACCGAGGTCCAGCGGCAGCTGCTCCAGATTCAGGAACTGACCGGCCAGTCGCAGCGGCAGCTCTCGGTGCTCAAGGCGGGTCTGGATGCCCGCGCGGAGGCCCAGACCCAGGTGGTCCCGCCGACGGTGCCGGATTCGACCGCCGCGGCGGCGACGCCGCCCCCGGCTGGTCCAGCGGCGTCGGCCGAGCAGATGTACACGGGCGCGCTCCAGAACTATCGGCGGGGCAGCATCGTCGTGGCGCGGCGCGCCTTCCAGGATTTCCTGGTCCAGTATCCGACCCACCCGAACGTGCCCGACGCGATGTACTGGGTGGCGGAGTCGTTCCAGGATCAGGCCCCCGATTCGGCCATTGCCCGGTATCAGGAGGTCCGGACCAAGTTCCCCCAGAACCGGCGGGCATCGACGGCCCTGTACAAGATCGGGTACGTCTACGAAACGGTGCTCAAGGATGCCGCGAAGGCCCGGGCGGCGTACCAGCGGTTGATCTCCGAGTATCCGCGCTCCGATGAAGCCGACCTGGCCAAATCGAGGCTGGAAAGTCTGAAACCGTAGGCTTCGGCCCAAGGGCAGGTGATGGCGCGGTCCAGCGGCGAAATGCCGTTCCTCGAGCACCTCGAGGAACTTCGCTCCCGACTGATCAAGGCGATCGTCGGCCTGATCGCAGGGGTGGCGATCGGCATCTGGGTCGTTGGCCGGTTCCAACTGGTCGACGTGCTGCAGCAGCCGATCCTCCCGCTGCTCGCCGGCAAGCATCTGGCCGTCCAGAGCCCGACCGAGCCGGTCATGATCCTCCTCAAGCTCGGCTTCATCGTCGGGCTGATTCTCGCCTCACCCGTCATCATCTGGCAGGTCTGGGCCTTCCTCTCCCCGGCGCTCTACGCCCGCGAGAAGAAGGCCATCGTCCCGGCGCTCTTCGCGGGGATGATCCTGTTCTTCACCGGCTCGACCCTCAGCTTCATCTACCTGGTCCCCCAGGCGCTCCGGGTGCTCTTCTCGCTCAGCGCGGGGACGTTCGACTACGTCATCACCTACAAGGAGTACTTCGGCTTCGTGCTCCAGGTGGTGCTGGCGATGGGGCTGTCGGCGGAGCTCCCGCTTCTCATCATCATGCTGGCGGTCCTCGGGGTCGTGACCCCGGCCATGTTGAACCGGTTCCGCCGCTACGCCATCGTGCTGGCGTTCATCGGCGGCGCGATTCTCTCGCCGGGCACCGAGGTGTTCTCGATGATGATGATGACCGCGCCGCTCATCGTCCTCTACGAGGTCGGGGTGCTCGGGGCCATCGTCGTCCACCGCCGTCGCCTCAAGCGGGCCGCGGCGGAGGCGGCCGCCGGAGTGGTGCTGGTGCTGGCCCTGCTCGGCGGAGCCGGCGATCTTGCCGCCCAGCGGCCGACGCCGAACCGCCCGCCGGCCGGCCAGCAGCCCCCTCGGGCGTCACCCCAGGACACCACCCGGCCGGCGCCGCTGGATTCGGCCAGCGCCCGCCGCCTCGGTCTTCCGACCGCCCCGAAGCTCAACTTTCCCGCCGCCGATTCGATCCTGCTCGACCTGCTCGATCTCGAAGGCTACGAGATCACCCGATACCGCTCCGACACCGCCACCGTCAACGCCGGCAGCCGGGAAGTGCAGCTCGACGGCAATGCCATGACCGAGCGCGCCGGCTCGACGCTGGAGGCCAGACAGATCCAGTATCGGGAAGGGGACTGCCGGTTCGAGGCGCAGGGTGAGCCGCATCTCTTCCAGAACGGGACGGTCGTGGTCGGGCGGTCGGTCAAGTTCGACACCTGCATCGAGCGAGGCCTCGTCCACGACGGGCGGACCACGTTCGCGCAGCAGGGCGGCAACTGGATCATCAGCGGCAACATCGCCATGGACTCGGCTACGAGCCGGATCTACGCCAGCGCCCACGAGGTGACGAGCTGCGACCTGCCGGAGTCGCACTATCACTTCTCGGCCCGGGAACTCAAGTGGGTCAACAAGTCGACCATGGTGGCCCGGCCGGCGGTGCTCTACGTCCGCGACGTCCCGATCGCCTGGGTGCCGTTCCTCTTCCAGGACACCAAGCGCGGCCGCCGGTCGGGGATCCTGATTCCCGAGTTCGGCTTCAACGACATCGTCCGGCCCAGTCGAGGGTACAACCGGACGGTCCGCAACATCGGCTATTACTGGGCGCCGAACGAGTACGTCGACGTCCTGGCCCGGTTCGACTGGTTTTCCAACCGGTACATCGAGTTCGGGGTCGAGGGGCAGTACCGGTTCATCGACAAGTTCATGCGGGGGGCGATCAGCTTCTCGAAGAGCAAGGAGGTGGGCGGGAGCACGGGCACCCACCTGGTCTGGAACCACAACCAGAGCTTCAGCAACACCACCAAGCTCAACTGGAGCATCGACTACTCCACCAACTCGAGTCTGATCCGCCGGAACTCGATCGACCCCCGGCTCACGACCCAGCAGATCCGGAGCGCGGTCAACTTCAACAAGATGTTCCCGTGGGGCAACGCCACGATCGGCGGGGTCCGGGCCCAGAACGTGAGCGACGGAAGCGCCACGATGACGGCGCCGTCGTTCTCGCTGTCGCCCAAGCCGTTCGACTTCGGGCCCAACGTCACCTGGTCGCCGGACCTCAACTTCACCAACGACTTCGCGCTCAATCAGCCGCTCCCGTCGCTCACCATCGCGCGGACGCCGGGCGGGGAACTCGACACCCTCAAGATCACCGGGTCGAGCCGGGCGTCGCGGTTCACGATGAACACGCCGCTTCGGATCGGCGGATTCCAGTGGCAGAATGCCGTCACCTTCGTCGACGCCGACTCGAGCGGGCTACGGGAGGAAGTCGTCAAGATCGCCAACGACCAGACCGACGATCCGACCGACTCGATCACGGTTCGGCGGGTGCGGCGCGGGGGCTACGGCAGTGAGTTCGACTGGCAGACCGGCATCAACCTGCCGATCCTGCTGCGGACCACCTGGAAGGTCACGCCGTCGGTCGGGATCACCAACACCACTTCCGGACCGTTTGCGGTTCGGAATCAACGGACCAACGGCGAGTTCATCCGGCAGGGGAAACGCCTCCAGTTCGGGCTGTCGGTGGCGCCGACGTTCTACGGGTTCTTCGGCGGGATCGGGCCCTTGTCCCGGATCCGCCACACCGTCTCGCCGTCGCTGACGTACTCGTACAGTCCGGCCGCCGAGATCCCGATCGAGTTCGCCCGGGCCATCACGCCGGCTGGACAGCCGCTGGTGCTCCGGAGCATCCCGAGCCAGAACCTCAACCTCTCGCTCAGTCAGAACTTCGAGGGGAAACCGAAGCCGGCCAAGGGCGACACCTCGACCGCCGCTGGTGCCCAGGTCCCGAAGATCCGCCTGCTCAGCATCAACACCAGCGGCCTGTCGTACGACTTCGAGAAGGCCAAGCTGCCCGGCAAGCGGGGCTGGGGCACCTCGTC
>JAEUJH010000505.1 GCA_016794825.1 Gemmatimonadota bacterium | reverse complement strand
TTCGGCGACCTGACCGCCCGGTCCGACGTGTTCAGCCTGGCCTGCGTGGTCTACGAGATGCTGGTCGGGCAGGTGCCCGGGCAGTGGCCCAGCGAGGACTCGGTCCGGATGCTCCGGCTGCTCGACGCGCCGGGACCCCATCGCGAAGTGCTCGAGGCGCTGCCGGCGGGGGTGGAACAGGCCCTGGTGCGGGGACTGGCCCTCCGACCCGAACAGCGGTTTGCCCAGCCCAGCGAACTCGTCGATGCGCTCGAGGCGGCGTTCGAGGGGCGGCCCCGTTTTTCCGACACCCAGGTCCGGTCGATCGTGCAGCGGGCGTCGGAACTCGAGGTCGCGGCTCCGACCCAGACCGGCGCCCTGTCGTTGGGCGGCATTCAGCGGATCGCCGCCGACGTCGGGATTCCGCCCGAGCACGTGGAACGCGCGGCCCGGGAGGTGGCGCGGCCGGTCGGCGCGGCGCCGCCCGCCGCGCCGCCGAAGGCCGGGTGGTTCCTGGGAAGCCCCAACCGGATCGTGGTCGAACGGATCGTGACGGGCGAAGTGTCCGATCAGGAGTACGCGACCCTGGTGGACGAGGTCCGCCTGGTGGCCGGCAACGTGGGTCAGGCGTCGACCCTCGGTCGCTCCCTGTCGTGGCAGGCCGTGTGGTCGGCGGGGCAGGTGGGCCGGGAAATCGGGTTCAGTGTCAATCCGGCCAACGGCCAGACCCGGATCCGGATCGAGGAGCGGCTCACCCCGATCGCCGGGGGGCTGTTCGGCGGCTTGATGGGTGGCTTTGGCGGGGTGTCCATCCCGCTCAGCATCATCATGGGGGCCGAGGTGCTCCACGCCCCGATCCTGATCCCGGTCTTCCTGGCCGCCGGGATCGGGGGCTCCTGGTCGGTGGCGCGGGGGGCGTTCAAGTCGACCCACGCCAAGCGCCTGGCCGAGCTGGAGGGCCTGGCCGACCGGCTGGCCGGCTATATCCGGGAAACGATCGAGGCCGACCAGCAGCTGCGGCTGGGTCCCGGTCGGGGTCGGGGGTCGGGCCGGCGGCCCGCCAGTTGACGGCCGGGTCGTAACTCCTTATCCTTGTGCATCTTGAAGTGGAGCCCGAAAGGGTCTCCCACCCCGAGCCGAATACGGTGACAGGGTCCAGGTCGGAATCTCCGGCGCCATTGGCGCGGCGGAGCCGTTTCTGGACACCCCGGTCACCCGGGGTGTTTTTGTTTGAGGTCGTCGATGGTCGGCGGCCGACTATTCAAGCCTGGAGGAAGTGCCGCTGAGTACGAACGAGCGCGAGCGACGGGTTCGGGTCAATCGGATGATTCGAATCAGCCCGGTCCGGGTCATTTCGGACGGTGGCGAGCAGTTGGGAGTGCTGGCGATCGAAGACGCGTTGGCTATGGCCGAAGAGCGCGGACTCGATCTGGTGGAAGTCGCCCCGATGGCGCGGCCGCCCGTGGTCAAGATCATGGACTACGGGAAGTACAAGTTCGAAGAGGCCAAGGCCGCCCGGGCCGCCAAGAAGAAGCAGCACGTGATCGAGGTCAAGGAAATCAAATTCCGGCCCGGTATCGACGATCACGACTTCGACTTCAAAGTCCGGCACATGCGCGAGTTCCTGACCGAAGGCAACAAGGTGAAGGTGACGATGATGTTCCGCGGGCGGCAGGTGACCCGGCTCGATCTCGGCAAGGCCGTGCTCGACCGGGTGGCGGAGACCCTCGCGGATGTTGGCAAAGTGGAGTTCGACGCCCGGGTCGAAGGGCGGACCATGACGATGGTGCTGGCGCCGAAGTGACGGCGCCGGCGGACCGCCCGGGACGACCGACCGGGTAGTCGCCACAGCGAGGGAGCAATGCCGAAGCAGAAGACCAAGCGAGCCGCGATGAAGCGGTTCACGTTCACCGGGAGTGGCAAGATCAAGCGGGCCAAGGCCAACCGCCGCCACATCCTGACCAAGAAGACGCGGAAGCGGAAGAACAAACTGGGCAAGCCGGCGCTGGTGAGCTCCGCCGATTTCAGGCGGGTCGAAAAGCTGCTCTTGGCCTAACGGGAGACCAACGATGCCTCGGGTAAAGAGCGGTGTCGCGCATCACGCGCGCAAGAAGAAGTACATGGAAGCGGCCAAGGGCGCTCGGGGCGCCCGCAGCAAGCTGTACAAGGCCGCCAAGGAAACCGTCGAACGGGCCATGCGGTACGCCTACCGCGACCGCCGCAAGAAAAAGGGCGAGTTCCGGACCCTGTGGATCACCCGGATCAACGCGGCGGCCCGGATTCACGACCTGTCGTACAACCGGTTCATGTCCGGCCTCAAGAAGGCCGGCGTCGAGATCGACCGGAAGATGCTGGCCGATCTGGCGGTGACCGACGTCGACGCTTTTGCGCGCCTTGCCGAACTGGCCAAAGGGGCCGCCTGAGTCCACGATCGACCGAACCTGATCGTACCGACTTCCCCCGCGGGCGCCCCACTCGGTGAACGCGGGGGTTTTCGTTGGGGAAAACCCTGATCGACATGATTGCCATGGAACCGACCGGATATCCCGATCTCGACCTGCTCCTCGGCCGCCTGGCCGAGGTGCCGGGACTCGATGCCGACCGCCTCGAGGCGGAACGGATCGCCGTTCTCGGACGGAAGCAGGGCGCGCTGACCGCGCTCCTGAAGCGCCTGCCCGACCTCCCGCCCGAGGAGCGGAAAGCCTTCGGCGCCGCCATCAACGCGGTCAAGCAGGCCTTCGAGACCGCCTTCGACGCGCGGGCCACGGCGTTCAGCGCCGCCCGGCGGGATCCCGCCGCGGGGCTCGATCTGACGATGCCCGGCCGACGCCGCTGGGTCGGCGCGGCTCACCCGGTGTCCCGGGTCATCGACGAGATCTGCGGGATCTTTGCCACCCTCGGCTTTGCGGTGGCGGTCGGGCCGGAGGTGGAAGACGAGTGGATGAACTTCTTTGCCCTCAACTTCCCCGAGAACCATCCGGCGCTCGACGCCCATGACACCCTGTTCGTCTCGGGCCCGCTGCCCGCGGCGCAGGGGGCCGGAGGCGCGCCCGGCGGCCGCCTGGTGCTCCGGACCCACACCTCGCCGGTGCAGATCCGGACCATGCAGGGCGGGCCGCCGCCGTACCGGGTGGTCATTCCCGGCATGGTCTATCGGGCCGATCCGTTCGACCCGTCGCACGCGCCCGCGTTTGCCCAGATCGAGGGCCTCGCGGTCGACGAGGGGATCGGGATGGTCGACCTCAAGGCCACCCTGACGGAGTTCGTGCGCCGGTTCTTCGGGCCGGCCACCAAGGTCCGGTTCCGGCCGTCCTACTTCCCGTTCACCGAACCGTCGGCGGAACTCGACGTCCAGTGCCAGCTCTGCGGGGGCCGGGGCTGTCCGGCCTGCAAGCAGACCGGCTGGATGGAAATTCTCGGCTGCGGCATGGTGCACCCGAACGTGCTGACCAACGCCGGCGTCGACGCCGAGCGGTACTCGGGGTGGGCCTTCGGAATGGGGCCGGGGCGGGTGGCCATGAACCGGTTCGGCCTGCCCGACATCCGCTATCTCTATTCGGGCGACATGCGCCTGCTTCGCCAGTTCGGAGGGACCGACCGATGAACGTCTCCCGCCGCTGGCTCGAAGCGTTCCTGAACCGTCCGCTCGACGCCCAGGACCTGGTGCCGCGCCTGGCCATGCTTGGCCTGCCGCCGGATCTGGTCGAGCCGATCCATGCCCAGCTCGCCGCGGTGGTGGTGGGGCAGGTGGCCGAACTCCGGGCCCACCCCAACGCCGATCGGCTCCACGTCTGCCAGGTCGACATCGGGGGCGGTCAGCGCCGCCAGGTGGTGACCGGCGCCTCCAACGTGGCGTTAGGCGCCAAGTATCCGTTTGCCCCGATCGGGACCACGCTGCCGATCGGTCTGACGCTGGAAAAGCGGAAGCTCCGGGGCGAGGTGTCGGAAGGGATGCTCTGTTCGGCCGACGAACTGGGCCTCGGCACCGAGCACGACGGGCTCTACACCCTCGACACCGACGCCGCGCCCGGCACCCCGATCCTCCCGGTGCTCGGGATCGACGACGACCGGTTGGTGCTCGACGTCTCGCCGATGCGGGGCGACCTCCTCGGCCACAAGGGCGTGGCCCGGGAACTGGCCGCGTCGCTCAAGGTTCCGTTCCGGCTGCCCGCCATTCCGGGGGCCGATCCCGCGGCTGCCGGTCAGGCGGTTCGCCGGGTGGTCGGGCCCAGTGGCGCGCTGGCCGCGGCCGCCGGGCTTCCGGCGGGCCTCTCGGTCGAGATCGAGCCTGGCTCGTCGTGCCGGCGGTTTACCGCGGCCATCATCGAAGGTGTCGTCGTCGGGCCGTCGCCCGCGTGGCTGGCGCGCCGGCTCGAGGCGGTGGGCCAGCGTTCGATCAACAACGTGGTGGACGTCACCAACTACGTCATGTTCGAACTGGGGCAGCCCCTGCATGCCTTCGACGGGGCCCGACTCCGGAGCCAGCGCCTGCTGGCGCGCCTGGCCCGCCCGGGCGAGCGGCTGGTGACGCTCGACGGCGTCGAGCGGAAACTCGAACCCAGCATGACCGTCGTGGCCGACGGCGAGGGCGCCGTGGCCGTGGCCGGCATCATGGGCGGCGGCGACAGCGAGGTCCATCAGGGGACCACCACGATCGTGCTGGAAGTGGCGTCGTGGGATCCGGCCCTGACCCGGGTCACCCGCCGGGCCCTCGGCCTCGTGACCGAGGCCAGTCAGCGGTTCGAGCGGGGCACCGACCTGTACGGCCTCCCGGATGCGCTCCGGCGGGCCATCGACCTGATGCTCGTCACGGCGGGCGGGCGGTTGGTGGACGCCGTCGACGTCTGGCCCGAGCCCGGGCACCCGCCCCGGATCTTCCTCCGGCAGCCCCGGGTGACCCAGATCGTCGGGGTCGACCTGCCCTTGCCGGCCATCGAGCAGGCGCTGGTGGCCATCGGGTGCACCGTGCTGGCCAAGCCGGACGACGGGCGGCTGGCCGTCGACGTCCCGGGCTGGCGCCGCGACCTGACCACCGAGATCGACCTGGTCGAGGAAGTGGCCCGGATTTACGGCTACGACCGGCTCCCCGACACCCTCCGGCCGTTCCGGGTCGGGGCCCAGTCCAACGCACCGATTCACGACGTGGCCGGTCAGGTGCGACAGGGCCTGGTGGCCGAAGGTCTGTTCGAGGCGATCCTCCTCCCGATC